>JAFXOO010000226.1 GCA_017528675.1 Oscillospiraceae bacterium
GTGCTCCGTGAAGTGTTCGGTGATCTCTCCGTTGTGCAGATGAGCGATTCCGGCGAGGCTGTGCTCGTAACGGAAGCTGCTATGAATGCCGCTCAGGTAAAGCGTGCCGGTGAAGCACTTGCCCAGAAAGGCATTCAGCTTTTAGCAGAATACCCTGTCCTGGTAAGCTGACAACAAGCAAAAAGGCCGTTGTCCTTCTCGCATCAGAGAATGGGCAGCGGTCTGACATCTTTTCAGAAAGGATGCATGCCAATGATAAAAAAACTCCTATCCTGCGTCAGAGAGTATAAAAAACCGACGATTATTACACTGCTGTTTATTCTGGGAGAAGCCGTAATCGAAACACTGATTCCGTTCCTGACGGCTAACCTCGTGACCGACATCAAATACAGCGCCCCCATGACAGAAGTACTCAAGATCGGGGCAATACTTGTGTTGCTGGCGATCATCTCACTGAGCTTCGGCGCCGGTGCAGGCTTCACCAGTGCGAAGGCCGCAAGCGGTTTCGCAAAGAACCTGCGTGAGGATATGTTCAGGAAAATCCAGAGCTATTCCTTCCAGAATATCGACAAATTCTCCTCCTCATCGCTTGTTACCCGCATGACCACGGACGTAACCAATGTCCAGATGGCCTATATGATGATTATCCGTATGGCCGTCCGGTCGCCGCTGATGCTGATTTTCTCGTCCGTGATGGCATTCTATATGGGCGGCGCTCTGGCGATGGCGTTCGTCATTGCCATTCCCGTGCTGGCGTTCGGCCTGATTATGATCGGTAAGTATGCAATGCCGGCGTTCCGGTCGGTGTTCAAGAAATACGACCGCCTCAACGAATCCATCGAGGAAAATGTCCGGGCAATGCGTGTGGTCAAGGGCTTTTCCCGTGAGCCGTATGAGAAAGAAAAATTCGGCAAGGCCGCCGATGACATCTGCAATGATTTCACTCGTGCGGAGCGTATCGTAGCGCTGAATACGCCGCTGATGACGCTCTGCATGGATTTTGACCTCGTGTTCATCCTGCTGGTCGGCTCGAAGATGGCCATTGCAGACGGCACACTTGATATTGGCCAGATCTCTGCCATGATTACCTACGGCGTGCAGATTCTGATGAGCCTGATGTTTCTCTCGTTCATGTACGTCATGGTCACGATGTCCCTCGAATCTGCCAAGCGTATCGTGGAGGTGCTGGACGAGGAATCCTCGCTGCACAGCCCTGAAAATGCCGTCACAGAAATTGCGGACGGCAGCATTGAGTTCCAGGATGTGTGCTTCAAGTACAGCGAGGCAGCCGAGCGCTATGCACTGTCTGACATTGATCTGCGCATTCCGTCCGGTGCAACTGTCGGCGTGATCGGCGGTACCGGCTCCAGTAAGTCCACGCTCGTACAGCTCATCCCCCGCCTCTACGATGTCAGCAGCGGTACGCTGCGGGTCGGCGGCAGGGATGTGCGGGAGTATGATCTTCAGGCACTCCGTGATGCTGTGGCAATGGTGCTGCAAAAGAACCTGCTCTTTTCCGGGTCGATCCGGGAAAATCTGCAATGGGGTAACCCTGCTGCCACAGACGAGGAAATCGCTGAGGCATGCCGGCTTGCACAGGCTGAGGAATTCGTAGAGCGATTCCCCGACCGCTATGACACGCATATCGAGCAGGGCGGTTCCAATGTCTCCGGCGGTCAGAAGCAGCGTCTCTGTATTGCAAGAGCACTTCTGAAAAAGCCGAAGATCCTGATTCTCGATGACTCCACCAGCGCCGTGGATACCCGCACGGATGCCCTCATCCGTCAGGGCTTCCGGGAATTCATCCCGGATACCACCAAGATCATCATTGCACAGCGCATTGCTTCTGTGCAGGATGCAGACATGATTGTCGTGCTCGACAACGGTACCATTTCGGATGTCGGGACACATGACGAACTCCTTGAACGCTCGGAGATCTACCGTGAGGTCTTTGAGCAGCAGACGAACGGAGGTGACGAGTAATGCCAAAGCCAAACCAAAAGGGCAGACCGCCCGTCAATATCGCCTCGCTCGGCCGCTTGATGAAAATGCTGTTCCAGTTTTATCCGGTCATGATGCCGGTGACGATTTTCTGCATCATCTTCTCGTCCATTGCTGCCGCAATTCCGGATATGTATATCCAGAAGGTCATTGCCATCATCACCGACGCCACCTTCAACGACACTCCCTGGGCTGCCGCCAAAGAGCAGATCATGCCGAATATCATCTTCCTGATTGTGCTCTATATCATTGCGATCGGCGCTGTTACACTGTATTCCCAGCTCATGGCATTCATCACCCAGGGCTTTCTGAACAAGATGCGCCAGAGCATGTTCAAGGGTATGCAGGATCTTCCGATCCGCTACTTCGACACGCACAAGCACGGCGACATTATGAGCTATTACACCAACGACATTGACACACTGCGGCAGCTTGTCTCGCAGGCACTCCCCACACTGCTGCGGGCGGGCGTTGTCGTGATCGCCGTATTCTTCATCATGCTGTACTACTCAGTCTGGATGACGCTCATCACCGTAATCGGTGTCATCCTGATGTTTATTGTCTCCGGAAAGATGGGCGGCGGCTCTGCGAAGTACTTTCTGCGTCAGCAGCAGTCCATCGCCAAAGCGGAGGGCTATATCCAGGAGATCATGAACGGCCAGAAGGTCGTCAAGGTCTTTAACCGGGAACAGAAATGCATCGATCAGTTTGATGAGATCAACAAGGCGCTCCAGGATGATAGCTACAAGGCGCATGCCTATGCCAATACACTCGGTCCGGTCGTCATGAACATCGGCAATGTGCTCTATGTGCTGGTTGCCGTTGCAGGCGGACTCATGGTACTCTGGAATGGTTTCCA
>JAFXOO010000227.1 GCA_017528675.1 Oscillospiraceae bacterium
GCCGGCGATGTCAACGGCGATCACAAGATCAATGCCTCCGATGCAGCGATTGTCCTGATCTATTCCGCTGCGGTCGGCGCCGGAAAGTCCGGTGCCCGGCTCCAGGACTATATCCGATAACCAATCAAGCCCGCACCGGTTCGGAATCCGGTGCGGGCTTTGCTGTTGCTTCCTGCCGTAGGAAATCAGTTTCAGTTATACTTCGGCTCGCTGGTCAGGTTGATGCCGAGGCGCTTGAAAATCCGCTCATCCACCTGCGAGAGGATGACCGTGGAATGCACCTCACAGCCCCAGAGCTTCGAAATCTGCGCCATTGCCTGTGCGGCATTCTCGTCCGTTGTCGCACAAATCGACAGCGCATAGAGCGTCTCATCGGTATGCAGACGGGGGTTGTTGTTGCCAAGATGCTGCACCTTGAGGTTCTGGATGGGTTCAATGACATGCGGCGACATCAGCAGCACCTCATCCGGTAGCCCTGCGAAATGCTTGAGGGCATTGAGCAGCAGCGCCGAGCACGCACCGAGCAGATCGGATGTCCTGCCGGTCAGGATGGTGCCGTCCGGCAGCTCCATCGCAGCCGCTGGAGCTCCCGTTTCCTGTTCCTTTTCCAGCGCCGCAGCCACCACCGTTCTGTCCTCGACAGAGAGCTGTGCCTGCTTCATGAGCAGTTCAAGCTTGTAGACCTCCTCCTCGGTGGCAGTCCCCTTCCTGAAGCCGCAGAGCGCTGCATAATACCGGCGGATGATTTCGTCCTTTGCCGCCGCACTGACCACCTCATCATCAAAGATGCAGTTGCCCGCCATATTCACGCCCATATCCGTGGGGGACTTGTAGGGCGACACACCGAGGATGCGCTCGAACATGGCATTGAGTACCGGGAAAATCTCCACATCCCGATTGTAGTTGACCGTCGTCATTCCGTATGCCTCAAGATGGAAGGGGTCAATCATATTCACATCGTTCAGGTCAGAGGTTGCCGCCTCATACGCAATATTGACCGGATGGCGCAGCGGCAGATTCCAGATCGGGAAAGTCTCGAACTTTGCATAGCCGGCACTGATGCCACGCTTGTGCTCGTGGTAAATCTGGGAGAGGCAGGTAGCCATCTTTCCGGAGCCGGGGCCGGGGGCTGTGACCACCACAAGCCGGCGGCTGGTCTCGATATAGTCGTTCCGGCCATAGCCCTCATCGCTCATAATCAGCGAGAGGTTCGAGGGATAGCCCTTGATGGCATAGTGGTGGTATACCCGGATGCCAAGCTGTTCAAGGCGGTTCTGGAACGCATCGGCTGTCGGCTGGTTATCATAGCGGGTCAGCACCACGCTCGACACATACAGACCGATCTTAGTAAAGACATTGTACAAACGCAGCACATCCGCATCATATGTAATGCCCAGGTCACCACGCACCTTGTTCTTCTCGATATCGGCGGCATTGATGACGATGACGATTTCCGCATCCTCCTTGAGCTGGAGAAGCATTTGCAGCTTGCTGTCCGGCTTGAAGCCCGGCAGCACACGGGAGGCATGGTAGTCATCAAACAGCTTTCCGCCGAATTCAAGGTAGAGCTTATCACCGAACTGGGCGATCCGCTCCCGGATATGGGCAGACTGCATTCGCAGGTATTTATCATTATCAAAACCGATCTTTCCTGAGCTCATAGTTCAGTCCTTTCCGCAGGCATCCCCGCACTGTATTCTCACCAAAACAGACCTTTCCCGGAATTTCTCCGGCTTCCGGGAAATTTCAAACAACTATTCTATTATATACCAGATTCAGAAAAAATGCAAGAGCAATACCGCACAAAAATGCAAACCGGCCTACGCCTCGTCTTCCCCGCCCCGTGTCATGCGCTCAATTGCGTTGGTATTGAGCTTGGAGGTCAGGCGCAGGCGGTCAATCTCCGCCTCTGCCTTGTCAAGATCGGCTGCGCAGCGGTGAAAGCGGCGGATGTTCAGCTCCTGCTCCTTTTGCAGAGCGGCAAGTGCCGCCTCCAGGGCGCTGATGCGTTCGAGTGCTGCGCCAAGATGCTCCGCCAGCACCTCACAGCGCATCTGAAGCGCCTGGTTCTGCTCGGCAAGCTTCTGGTTCAGGCTGTTCTGACGCTCTCCGAAATCCCGGAGGGTCTGTGTCGTTTTTCCCAGCCCTGCACCGGGCTCATAGGTTTTCGTGTTCATAGCTTCTCCTTTATGTTCAGTTCTGTCAGATATGTTGATGGTACTGCAAGGGTACCGCATCAGAGAATGCCGAAGCTCCTGCGGCAGTGATGCAGCATCAGATGCAGCGTTTCTTCCAGCGTGTATGCCGGGACAAAGCCCGTGTCCTCCCGCAGCCTGGTGATATCGCCGGAGAGTGTACTGCCGGACAGCCCCTCCTCCGTTTCGAGGATGAAGCTCTCCCGGCTGAGGGATTGCAGCAGCGCCACAATCTCCTGCACTGACACCGCCCTGCCTGATGCAACGTTGTAGACCTCGCCGGCAAGCCCCTTTTCTGCAAGCAGGCGGCAGGCACTTGCCGCATCCCGGATATCCAGATAGTCCCGTCGCAGGGATGTATGCCGCACATGCAGCACCGGCGTCCGGAAGCCGGCCTCAATCTCCGCAACCTTCATCACCAGATCGGCAACCAGATGCTCCGGCGAAAGCCCTTCCCCGATGCAGGGGAACAGCCTTGCCGTCACAATGCCCATGCCATAGCTGCGGGCATAGACGCTGCCGAGCATCGTCCGGCATGCCCTGGTGACACCGAGCACACTGTCCGGGCGGAGCAGAGCATCCTCCCGCAGCGGTTCTGTCCTGCTGCGGACATTGCCGTACTCCTCTGCGGAGCCCGCCAGCAGGATGCGGGGATAGTACGCATCCATGCTCCGGACGGTCTCTAACAGCCGCAGTGTTCCGAGCAGATTCTCCTCCACCGCCTGCTCCGGATCCTGCCGTGACAAGGCGGCGGAATCCTGCCCCGCAAGGTAATAGATCACCTGCGGGCGCTGCTCGCTGAGCAGCTTGTGCAAAGCATTCCGGCTCGTGGGATCAAGCTCCCTGACGTCGCAGCCGTCCATGCGAAGACGCTCCCCCGGCAGAATTGCTGCTGTGGGGTACTCGCCCGCCCCGATAAGCTGCTGCACGAGCTGCCGTCCCAGAAAGCCGGCTGCACCGATGACCAAAATGTCCATACGCATTGTCTCCTCTCAAGATTTCCCAAAGCGCCGGAAAAATCCGCTCCGGCGCATAGAGCTCCCACACACGGCGCCTTCCGTTTTCCCCGAAACGCCGCCGCATCGCCGGATCCCCCGCAAGCAGCCGGATGGCTTCTGCCAGCGCAGGGGCATCTCCCGGCGTCACCGTCAGACCAGTCTCACCGTGAATGCTCACATACGGCACACCGCCGGGAAGCGCCGTGTTGATAACAGGCTTGCCGCATGCCATAGCCTCCTGCTGCACAATGCCGAATGCCTCCGTCCGCTGCACGGAGGGCAGCACGAAGATATCACATCCGGCGAGCGCATCCTTCAGCGTTTCGCTGTCCGGTGCGCCAAGAAACTGCACCGGCAGACCCTCTGCCGCCTTCCGGAGCCTGTCCTCAAGCGGGCCTGTCCCGCAGAGAAACAGCTCGCAGCCATCGGTTCTGCGCATGGCTTCTATCAGATACTCTGCGCCCTTGTAATACACCAGCCGTCCCGCAAACAGCACCTTCACGCTGTCGGGATTGTGTGGATGCAGCACCGTGCGGCCAGGCTTGTCCGGGTATGCCTGCACATCGAGCGGATAGGGCAGAAGCCGGCACTTTTCACGGAATTCCGGCAGATAGGACGAGCTTTCCACATGTCCCGGCGTTGCCGCAAGAATGACATCCGCCCGCCGCAGCAGCCTGTGCAGGATCGGTTCATACAGCGGCAGAAGCATCCGCTGCCGCAGCACATCGCTGTGCCAGTTCAGCACGACCCGTCTGCCGGATCCGGACAGCAGACAGGCAAGATCTGCCGGCGGAAATGGCATGTGCAGATCAATCACATCCGCCCAGGCGGCCTCCTTCCGGAACGCCCGCAGAAATCCCGGTGCCACCGGACACGAGCTGAACATGCCAAGACTGGCGCAGCGCTGAACCTCAGCACCGTCGAGCAGGGCACGCTCTCCGGGCCCCCTTGGCTGACAGACAAGCACATGCACCTCTGTATCCGGGCGGGCGGCAAGGTATTGCGTGCGCTGGCGGACGACTGTCTCAATGCCGCCGATATGCGGGGCATAGAGCTTGTTCACCTCTAAAATACGCAGCTTTCTCATGCAATCTCCTGATAGACCCGGTAGAGCATCTCCGCACTGCGCTCCCAGGTGAACTGAGCTGCCCGCAGGCGTCCTGCACGGGAAAGCCGCTCCCGGAGCGCTGCATCCTCATGCAGCCGGCAAAGCCCGTGCGCAATGGCGGCTGTGTCCTCCGGCGGCGCCAGCAGCGCACACTCCCCCACGACTTCCGGGAGGGATGCCGCATCGGATGTGAGCACCGGCGTGCCGCATGCCATTGCCTCCAGCGGCGGCATGCCGAAGCCCTCATAGAGCGACGGGAACACAAAGCCGAGCGCCCCGCTGAGCAAAGCGGCAACGTCCTCCGAGGCGACGTACTGCGTAAAAATCACCTGCGAGCCGAGGCGAAGCTGCTGTGCGTGCCGGAAGACTGCTTCACTGCCCCAGCCCTTGCTGCCGGCGATTACGAGCTGTGCAGGCGTGTCAAAGCACCCGGCATAGGCCTTGTAGGCACTGAGGAGCCGGAGCAGATTCTTCCGGGGTTCAAGCGTCCCCAGAAAGAGAAAATAGCGCCCGCTGATGCCGTATTTCTGCTGCACCGCCCGCAGCCTGTCCGCATCCGTAACCGGCCGGAACCGCTGTAAATCTGCGCCGCAGGGCACAATCCGCAGCTTGTCCCGGAACTGCGGGTAATACGTTCCGATCTCCCGGCAGGAAAACGCCGAATCCGTCACAATCCGGTCAGCCCGCTCCATCGACCGCCGCAGCCGGAGCTGCAAAAGCTGCCTGGTACGGCGCTGCATTGTTTCAGGATAGGCGTGCAGCACCATGTCGTGCACAGTCACAACTGTTTTCCCGGCGACACCCTGCGGGACAAGATAATTGAAGAAGTGCGTCACATCGGCACATTTTCCGAATTGCCACACATGCGGCAGGAACCGGCTGCCGCACCGGAGCTGGAGTGCTGCATTGTCCTGCAAGAAATCGCTAAGCATTGCCTTCTTTTCACGGCGGTGCCGGATGGCATGTGCCTGTAGGAGAAATCTGTCCTCCGGATGCAGCCGGATGAGCGCCCCGGCCTGCTCTGCCTCGCACCAGCCGATGCCCGTGCGGACACCGAGCAGCGGCCGTGCGTCAAATGCAATGCGCATCATGCGGCAAGCAGCGCCAGATCATGCGCCACCATCCTGCCGACGAGCGTCTCAAAGCTGATCTCCCGCCGCCAGCCGAGCTGCTTTTCGGCTCTGGACGGGTCTCCCAGAAGCACGTCAACCTCCGCAGGGCGGAAGTAGTCCTTGCTCACCATGACGGCAATTTTTCCGGAACTGCGCAGCTTTCCGACCTCCCGCAGCCCTTCGCCCTCCCAGATCAGCGGAATGCCGGCGGCAGCGAATGCGGCATCTGCAAACTCCCGGACTGTCCGGGTCTCGCCGGATGCGATGACATAATCCTCCGGTTTCTCCTGTTGCAGCATGAGCCACATGGCACGGACATAGTCCTCGGAATGCCCCCAATCCCGCCTTGCATCAAGATTCCCCAGCACAAGTCGCTCCTGCTGTCCAAGACGAATCGCAGCGGCGGCACGGGTGATCTTACGGGTGACGAACTCCGGCCCACGGCGCTCGGACTCGTGGTTGAACAGAATCCCCGCACAGGCGTAAAGCCCGTAGCTTTCCCGGTAATTGCGTGTGATATAGTGCCCGTAGAGCTTTGCCACGCCGTAGGGACTTCTCGGATAGAACGGCGTGCGCTCGGTCTGCGGCATCTCCTGCACCTTGCCGAACAGCTCCGAGGTGGACGCCTGGTAGAAACGGGCATCCGGCTTTGCGATGCGTATGGCTTCAAGGAGTGCGGCTACGCCGAAGCCGTTGATGGATGCAGTGGAAAGCGGTGCATCCCAGCTTGCCGCCACAAAGGACTGCGCTGCCAGATTATAGACCTCGTCCGGCTGTGCCTTGCGGACGGCTTCGAGAAGCGAGACCGGGTCGGTCATGTCCCCGCAGAGCAGATGAATCTGTCCGAGCAGATGCCCGATATGCCCGTAATCATCCCCGGAACGCCGGCGGCGCAGTCCCCAGACCTCGTAGCCCTTCCGGAGCAGCAGCTCCGCAAGATAAGCGCCGTCCTGACCGGTGATGCCTGTAATGAGTGCTTTTTTCATAGAACCCTCCTTTAAAGCCTGTTTCGTATCTGGAGATAGCCGGGTTTTCGGGCAGAAAGATGCCGAAAAGACGGCTGTCGGAAGACGCTGAACAGGCTCTTACAGCACTTCGCAGTGCTGCGGGCGCAGTGCGGCTAACAGCTTTTTGATGTCCTGGGTACTCCGCTTGCTGCAAACGAGCAGCGCATCGGGGGTATCCACGATGACGACCTCTTGCAGACCAAGCACAGCAATGAGCTTTTCACGGCCTGATACGGTGCAGCCGGTGCTGTCCACCGTCACAACATCGCCCCGCAGGCAGTTGCCCTCCCGGTCAGCGTCACCGATGCGCTCGATTGCCCGCCAGCTTCCGACGTCGTCCCATCCGAAACGGCAGGGAACAGCGCAGATATTCTCCGCCTGTTCCATCACACCGCAGTCAATGGAACTATCCGGAAGCGTAGGGTAAATATCCGCAAGCTTCCGGGAAAATTCCGGCGTTCCCCACGCCCCTGCAACAGGCATGAGCTGTGCATACAGCAAGGGCTGGTACCGCCGGAGCGCTGCGTTTATGGCAGAGACACGCCAGGCAAACATTCCCGAATTCCAGAGCCATTCGCCGCTTTCCACGAGCTTCTCCGCAGTCTCGGATGCCGGCTTTTCGAGGAATTGCGTCACATCACGCAGTCCCTCTCCGGGGGTGCAGTGCAGATATCCATAGCCGGTCTCCGGATACGTCGGCCGGATACCGAGCGTCACAAGCTTCCCGGTTCCGGCAGCCTGTACAGCGCTGCGCAGGCTTTCCAGGAAGCATGCCTCCTCACGGATCAGGTGATCTGCCGGGAGCACAAGCATCACCGCATCGCCGTATTTCCGGCGAAAGATTCCGGCGGCAAGGCAGATGCACGGCGCAGTATTCCGGGCACATGGCTCGGTCAGAATATTCTCCGGCGGCAGTTCCGGGAGCTGTGCGGCAATCAGGCCGAGATAGGCGGCGTTTGTCGCAATATAGATATCCTCCGGTGAAACAAGCGGCAGCAGGCGGCGCACGGTTTTCTGGATGAGCGTTTCGCCGTCCTCCGTCAGGGAGAGAAACTGTTTCGGGCGGCGTTCCCGGCTGACCGGCCAGAAGCGTTCTCCCCTGCCGCCAGCCATGATAAGTGCGGTCGTTTTCATGTGGGTTCCTCCTTTGGCTGCGGCCGGAGGGTACCCCCATGCGGCCGCAGCAGCAATGCTCTTGCGGTCAGAAGAATGATTTCCACATCCCTGAAAATAGAATACCGTGCTATATACGTCAGATCCATGCGCAGCTTCTCGGCAGGGGGCGTGTCGTAGCGTCCCCGGACCTGTGCAAGCCCCGTCAGTCCCGCCCTGACCTGTAGCCGCAGCGGGAAAGCCGGCTCCTGCACTGTGTACTGCACTGTAAATGCCGGCCGCTCCGGACGGGGGCCTACCACGGACATGTCGCCGTGCAGAATGTTGAAAAGCTGCGGGAGCTCATCGAGCCGGAACCGCCGCAAAACAGCTCCGACCGGCGTGATGCGGGCATCACCCGGCACTGCAAGCTGCGGGCCGTTTGCTTCGGCATCGGGGATCATGCTCCGGAATTTCAGACAGGTAAAAACCCGTCCGCCCTCTGTCAGGCGCTTTTGCCGGTACAGCACCTCGCCGCCGTCACAGCACTTCACAGCCGCCGCACAGAGGAGCATCAACGGCCAGAGCAGCAGCAGCGCCGTCAGGCTGAACACAATGTCAAGACTGCGCTTCTGCATTCTCTGCAACAGCGTCAGTCCGGGTTTCCACGCACGCAGCGGCCCAGTGCTTTGCAGCAGAATCTCCTCCGGCGTCGGAAGTGTGCAGATACACCGGTTCTCCCGGCAGCAGAGCCGTACCAGCCGGCTGCGTTCTGCGGCATCAAGGCAATACAGCAGCAGGCCGTCACAGCGGCGAAGATGCATGAGCAGCACATGCTCCGGAAGCAGCGGCGGCACTCTGCCGCAGATGGTATATCCGTCTGTCCATGCAGCGGGAACTGCCTGTGCGCTCACCAGCAGCAGCCGCAACCCCTGTCTCCGAACCCTCATCCGTACCGTTCTCCCATCTTCCTTATTATACCAGACCCCGGCATGTACTGTCAATAGATTCCCCCATTTTTGCAGTTTCATGCATGCACGGGGAAATTTCGCTGAGGGTGCGGTGCTGCCTTAGAGCTATTGACA
Organism: Oscillospiraceae bacterium; assembly: GCA_017528675.1. GTDB lineage: Bacteria > Bacillota > Clostridia > Oscillospirales > Ruminococcaceae > UBA3855. The sequence goes on from JAFXOO010000227.1 coordinate 8,598, forward strand.
AACGTGCGTGGAAATGCTATAATTTGTATAGAACAATTACCCATAACAAAAGGGGGGAACAGCACTATGGCTGATATTCTCGATCAGTATGGCAATGCGATCGGCTGGAGCATCGACCGGGGAAACGGACGGGTTGATCTCTACGATCTGCGGGGCAATATGACCGGTTACAGTATTGCAAGAGGTGATTCCGGCTATGCCGATCAGTTCGATGCCAACGGCAACATCATCGGCACAAGCTTTACAGATCAGAACGGCAGCATTACCTACTATGATAACCAGGGACGTCCGCTGCAAAGGCAGGACACTGCACCGGAGCAGCCGCCCCCCCCGCAGGAAGCTCCCGCTGAGAAGCTGTCCACGAGGGATGCGCTGCGGTCTTTGCTGATACCCGACCCTGTGTTCCGCTCTCCGCAGAGAAAAGACGAGGATACCTCCGGCAACGTGGTCGCCCGCTTTGTGATGGCAGCGATTCTGGCAGTTGTCACATTTCTGCTTACCAAGGCGCAGCTTCCGTATGCGGTCATGGCAGGTGTCCTGACGCTGCTGGCGTTCTACATCTCCCGCAGCTTCCTGAAGCAGCGGCTCCTGACCGGCATGATCGTGGTCAACACGGTCTACACCATGCTGATGTCGATGGTATATGCGCAGTTTTTGTGGACATTCCCGTTTAAAAACGCCGAGCCGCTGCAATTCATAGTCGTAGGGACGTTCTTTCTTATCGGACTGATCTTCGTGGGAAGCATTGAGGGGAAGGGGTATTTCTCCTACAGCATGACGAAGGTATTTGAAGTCCTGTTTTTCCTGGCGCTGTCGATTACATGGCTATTCTGTTTCCTGAACGGTAATTCAGCCGAATCCATGCGGAATGTGATGAACGGCATTGTGGCAGTACAGGGTGTTTACTCACTGATCGTCATCATGCACCGGCTGGTCGATCTGCTCAACATCGTCCGCAGCAAATCCGGCATCTGTGAATCCACCACGGGTCAGATGCTCCGCTATGTGCTGTATGTTGTGCTGTTCTTCGCCATCCGGAAGCTGGATCCGGAGGCAACGCCCATCCTGATGATACTGCTTTGCAGCTCAGCGGTAGCCTTTCTGCTGACCCGGCTCAATGTCCTGAACCGGTTCCGCACACTTACAGTACTGATCAATGCGCTGTACTCGCTTGTACTGCTGGCATGCTTCACCAATTACATGATTCATCTGCACGAATGGCGGCCGGCGGGTGTGGTGCTGCTGTTCTGTCTGATGCTGTTCACTGGCATTTTCCTGACGGCGAATCTTGAACAGGGAAGCTACGCTTCCTTCCGGTTTACCAAGCTGATCTCGATTCTGCTGCTGCTGGCGCAGGCGGTGCTGTATGTCACCTACTCGCTCCGGATTGCGCAGGATTTCATCTGGGCAGACATCCGGGGGCTGATGAAATATATTCTCCTCGGCGGCGCAGTATTCGCTGTCGTGGTGCTGATCGTCCAGCTCGTTACGGGAATCCGCCGGAGGAAACAGGCACCCGCTACATAATGCATAGAAAAGCCCCTGCATGTTGCAGGGGCTTTCAGCTTGTTAATAAAGTTCGTATTTGCCGCCTTCAGGCGGCAGGATCAGCACTGCAAGGCGAAAGAAGGGAGCACTTTTTTGCAAAAAAGTGCCCCTCTTTCTAAAACAGTCCACCGGACTGTTTTGGAAATTCACCCCTAAAAAAAGCGCAGCATAGGGGATTTCGCC
>JAFXOO010000228.1 GCA_017528675.1 Oscillospiraceae bacterium
CCACCCTCGGCATAAGCAGACAGCCAGCGAGCCTGCGAGCGCCGCTGGTCGCTTAAAGCGAAGCAGGGCGGTGACCGCCCTGCACCCGCAGGTTTTATTCTGCTAAGTTGTTAGCATTGCCACCCCAACCCATCCCCCCATTGGGGGAGGGCTATACTGCGGGGGCTTCGCCCCCTGCACCCTGATCGGGGCTATCGCCCCGAACCTTGCAACATCATTTTTTTGACAGACTGAAAGACGTCGCTTCCGGCAGCGTCTTTTTCAGACGATCAGTGCGGCAATCACTGCGTTGGACACTGCAAAGCCCTTTGGTGTCAGTGCAATGCCGGCTCCGTTCAGCCGCAGATAGCCTGCATGCAGCAGCGCCGGTATCTGCTTCCGGGCAGCATCTGAGAGTGCAGATGCCGGCACTCCGTCTGTCAGACGCAGCGCCAGCATCAGCCGTTCTTCCCGTTCGAGCGGATGGGCATCCAGTAACTCCTCCGGCTGACGGTCGGCATCCAGAAATGCCTGCACATCCTTCGGCACGCAGAAGCGGGTGATGCCTGCGGCGCATTGGGCGGCACCTGCCAGCGGGGGCTCCCCGCCGACCTTTGCGCCGTTTGCGGCGCATTGGGAGGCACCTGTCAGCGGGGACTCCCCGCAGCAGGAATGGGCACCTGCACCAATGCCCAGATAGGGCTCGCAGCGCCAGTATTTGAGATTGTGCCGGCTTTTGAAGCCGGGTTTTGCAAAGCTGGAGACTTCATATTGCCGGAAGCCAGCCGCAGCAAGTGCATGTACTGCCTGTAAATAGCGGTCCGCCGTTGCATCATCGTCCGGGCAGCGTGAGAGCAGTGCCGTATCCTGCGACAGCGGGGTGCCTTCCTCGATCTGAAGCATATAGGCCGAAACATGTGTGATCGGGAGCGCTGCGAGCACATCGAGCGTCTGTGCAAGCACCTCCTCCGACTGCTCCGGTGTGGCAAGCATCAGGTCGCAGGAGATGTTGACAAATCCCGCCGTCTGCGCAGCTTCAACCGCATGCAGACCGTCCTGTGCAGAATGTGTTCTGCCGAGCAGCCGGAGCTGTGCATCTGAAAAGCTCTGCGTGCCGATGGAAAGCCGGTTCACACCCGCTGAGCGCAATGCTTTCAGATAGTCGTCCCGCCGTCCGGTCGGGTTGAATTCGAGCGTGATCTCCGTGTCTTCCGCCAAAGTGTACGCCCCTGTACAGGCATCCAGAATCTCCCCGATCTGCGCAGGGGAGAGGAGCGAGGGTGTCCCGCCGCCGAAATAGACGGTATCTATCTTGTCTGTGATCGGATGAGCGGTGATATTGCGCAGGATTGCCCCTACATAGCGGCTGACTGTCTCCTTGTGAAAGGGGACGGAATAAAAGTCGCAGTAGGGGCATTTTCTTGCACAAAACGGAATATGAAAATACAGCCCGGTCATTGCATTGTCCGGATGGGCTCGGCCAGTTTACCAAAGAACATGTCAAACAGGAAGTTCAGCAGGAAGCTTCCGGCGATGCACCCGGCGATGATAACACTCGACCAGAGCTTGTTCTCCATCGTAAGATAGACGAAAACCGAGACAGCAAGCGCAATGCCGCTTGTGGCGGACGAGAAGTAGATGCTCGTCATGCTGTTGACGCAGCGCCGCCCGCAGTTCGGACAGGGCTTACCCCGTCCACGCATCGAGCCGCAGAGCGCCTTTTGCAGGGGGGTGAAAGTTTTCTCATGACAATGAGGGCATTCGTGTTTCATCTTCTAACACCTTTCTGATATGGTTTGAGGCTACCGCCAGATGGTATCCGTAAAATCATCATGCATCAGCTCCAGATCGTCATGGAAGCCGATGTACTGGTACAGCTCCAGGTACTCGAAGTTTTCCGGATCCGAGTCGGGCGCATCGCCTGCATCAAATTCGAGATAAAAGCCGGGTTTGTCCTTAAAAATCAGAACCGCCTGGAAAGTGAACTCCGGCTCCATCGAAAGGGAAGGCAGTTCATCAGCCAGCACACGCAGGTAAGTCATTCCCGGCATCTGCGAATGGGTGCCGTCCATGAGACGCCGCCGGCTGGTATAATTGCAGATCAGCTTCTCCTGCGCCGCATAGCGCATAGCGGTCTTCACAAGCTCATTGAGATGCGCCTGTAACTGCGCAGCAAAGTCATAGGAGACACGTTCGCTGATCTCCTCCTGATTCTGAAACCCCACGAACCGCAGCGTGGGGTGGGTACCGAATTCCGGATAATCCAGAACGGTATAAAAGGCGTTGCTGTCAGGCCGCTGCTCATATAGCTGTTTTTGATGCAGCGCAGCCAAAAAATCCAGATTACCCATAGCATCCTCCATCATTCATCAAGCTTGAGTACGCTCATGAATGCCTCCTGCGGCACTTCTACCGTACCGAGCTGGCGCATGCGTTTCTTGCCCTCTTTCTGCTTTTCAAGGAGCTTCTTCTTGCGGGTGATATCGCCGCCGTAGCACTTGGCAAGTACATCCTTGCGCATTGCCTTGACGGTCTCACGGGCGATGATTTTACCGCCGATGGCTGCCTGGATCGGTACCTCAAAGAGCTGGCGTGGGATGTTTTCTTTGAGCTTCTCGGCAATTCTGCGGGCTCTGCCATAGGCCTTGTCCGCATGGATGATGAAGCTCAGCGCATCGACGATCTCGCCGTTGAGCAGAATATCAAGCTTCACGAGCTTGGAAGGCGCATAGCCCATCAGCTCGTAATCAAACGAAGCGTAGCCCTTTGTGCGGGATTTGAGCGCATCGAAGAAGTCATAGACAATCTCGTTGAGCGGGAGCTCGTATTTCAGTGTGACTCTCGTCTCGTCGAGGTACTGCATGTCCTTGAAGGTGCCCCGTCTGTCCTGGCAGAGATCCATGACATTGCCCACATAATCCTGCGGAACGAGAATATCTGCCTTGACCATAGGCTCCTCTGCAACGGAAATCGTCGCCGGATCTGGATAATTCGTCGGATTGTCTATATACTGCACCGTTCCGTCCGTCATCGTGACTTTATAGATAACCGAAGGTGCCGTTGTGATGAGGTCGAGGTTGTACTCCCGTTCGAGACGCTCCTGGATGATCTCCATGTGCAGCAGTCCCAGGAAACCGCAGCGGAAGCCGAAGCCGAGCGCCACGGAAGTTTCCGGCTCAAAGGACAGCGCCGCATCATTGAGCTGGAGCTTTTCCAGCGCATCCCGCAGATCCCCGTACTTGGCACCGTCTGCCGGATAGATGCCGGAGAAAACCATCGGATTGACCTTGCGGTAGCCGGGGAGGGCTTCGTCACAGGGCGCATCCGCCAGCGTCACGGTATCACCGACCTGTGTGTCACCGATGCTCTTGATGGATGCAGCGATGTAGCCGACCTCACCCGCTGTGAGTGTGCCGGTATTGACGAGCTGATCGGTCGTCATATAACCGGTTTCAACGACAGTGAATTCACTGCCTGTTGCCATCAGGTGAATGGTGTCACCGACCCTGACCGTACCTTCCTTGACACGGACATAAATGATGACGCCTTTGTAGGAATCGTAATAACTGTCGAAAATCAGAGCCTTCAGCGGTGCGGACGGGTCGCCCTTCGGTGCAGGGATGTCCGTCACGATGCGTTCAAGCACCTCCTCGACATTTGTACCGAGCTTGGCAGAAATGCGGGGGGCATCCATAGCGGGAATGCCGATGACATCCTCGACCTCCTTGCAGACAGCCTCCGGCTGTGCAGAGGGCAGATCAATCTTGTTCACAACCGGTACGACTTCAAGGTCATGCTCAATCGCCAGATAGGTGTTGGCAAGCGTCTGCGCCTCGATGCCCTGGGATGCATCCACAATCAGAATGGCACCTTCGCAGGCAGCAAGTGAACGGGAAACCTCATAGTTGAAGTCCACATGGCCGGGCGTGTCGATGAGGTTGAAGATATAGGTTTCGCCGTTCTGTGCCGTATAGTTCAGGCGCACGGCTCTTGCCTTGATCGTGATGCCACGCTCACGCTCAAGCTCCATATTGTCCAGGATCTGCTGCTCCATATCCCGCTCTGCGACCGTGCGTGTCTTTTCAAGGATGCGGTCGGCAAGGGTGGACTTGCCATGGTCGATATGGGCGATGATACAAAAATTTCTGATGTTCTCTGAATTCAAGTACATTCCTCCGTTCCGAGTAGTCTTTATCATTATAACACATCCTGAGTGAAAAAGCAAGTGAAAAGGGACAATACATCATTGACTATCACATCCGGAATTGTTATAATGAAAACAAAGGAGGCAGTTGTATGCTGGATAAGAAGCAGATTGCAGCAGTACGCTGGTATACCGGCGATGTAGAGGGAACGGATCCGTTCTGGGGGGATCCGAAAGCCTATGTGGGGATCAATGCCCTGTTTTTCCCCGGAATCACAACGGAACGCATGCGTGCGGCAGAGGGAAAACCGCTGAACCCGGCGCTGCTTTCGGATGAGAAACGGCTGCGGGAGGTGCTCGGAGCACTGCTCTCGGCATTTTGTCCGGCACGCATGCCGCTGCGGACGTTCCGGGTGGAGCGCATGGCGGATTATAGTGCAATGCGCAGTGCCGGCGGAACACTGAGCTTCACTTCAACTTCACTGGCGGGGTTCCTCCCGGCATATCAGGATCGGCGTGGTATTGCACTGATGCAGTTTGATCTCCCGGCAGGGACACCGGTCATCCATATGGCAGAGGCGCTTCCGGCGTATGCTAAGGCCGAGGAGGCAGAGGTGCTGCTCCCGCCGTATCTGACGCTGAGGTTTGCCGAACAGGCTTTGCTGCCGGAGCAGCAGCATATTCTCGATGCAGACGGAAACCCGCCCATCTGCTTTGTGCAGGCGGTTCCGGGTGAGATCGTAGCGCCGGAGCAGTTGCCTGCCGCCGATGGACATACTGCCGGCATGCGTGTCTTTACAGCGCTCGGCAGGGGAGAAGAACCCGATGCGGAGGACGTTGTTGTCTATACAGCGTGGAAAGCAGCTATGACAGGCGCATTGACCGAAAAATCAAAGCTTGGGCAGAAAAAATAAAAATGTCCACCAAATCTTCAAAAAAGAGGTTGTAATGACAAATCAAATCATTTATACTATAATTGTATAGATATATCCACGCTATTCCGGATAGAAAGAAGGTTATTACAGTGCAAACATCTAACTTTTCTGCAAAGTCACTCTCTGTGCTGCTCACGGCAGCGATGGCGGCTTCCTGCATGCCGGTGATTCCGGCTGCGGCAGCGGCAAAGACAGTTGTCAACAGTGTCGGAAGCGTTACGGAACCGGCGCAGATTCGTGGAAGCGGCGCAGAGATCGTCCATGACAGCACAAAGGGTTCCGATGTGCTCGATCTCCACGGAAATGCCTTTGGTGGCGGATGGCTGGAGCTCCCGAAGTTCTTTGCGGAGGACTGCTCAGAGGGTTTTACCTTCTCGATGCAATACCAGTTAGCAGATGACACCGCCAATTATTCCCGCCTGTTCCAGTTTGCAACCGTGCCCTTCGGTACGGGCAATGCACCGTCCTATTCTTCGCCGGATATCTCGGTCGATGTCAAGGACAAGACGGCATTCCGTGCGAGTGTCTTTGCCGGAACGGG
>JAFXOO010000229.1 GCA_017528675.1 Oscillospiraceae bacterium
CTTCAAGACGACAAGCGGCGGCTATGCAGTACTTTATCTCATTCTCATCGTTGCGTTTAACTACTTCTACGTTTCGATGCAGTACAACCCGGTCGAAATTGCAAACGGACTCCGTCAGAACAACGGCGCGATCCCGGGCATCCGTCCCGGCAAGCCGACATCCGATTACCTCCAGAGAGTTCTTTCCAAGATTACTCTGGTAGGTGCTGTTTTCCTGGGCATCATTGCGATCTTCCCGATCATGATGACATGGTTCGACCAGAACCTTCAGTCTCTGTCGATGGGCGGTACTTCCATCCTCATCGTCGTTTCTGTTGCTCTTGAGACGGCAAGAACGCTTGAATCCCAGTTGATGATGCGTCATCACAAGGGCTTCTTAGGATAAGGAGGGGCATGTATGAATCTGATTCTGCTCGGCGCACCTGGTGCTGGCAAGGGCACACAGGCTGAGGCTATTTCCGAAGCACTGAATATCCCGCAGATCTCCACCGGCAATATGCTGCGTGAGGCTGTGAAGAACGGCACAGAGTACGGCCTGAAGGCCAAGGCAGTCATGGAAGCAGGCGGTCTGGTATCCGACGACATCGTCATCGGCATCCTGAAGGATCGCATTGCTCAGCCGGATGCACAGAATGGTTTTATCCTTGACGGCTTCCCGAGAACTGTTCCGCAGGCTGAAGCACTCGACAAGATGGGCGTGCGCATCGACAAGGTCATCGAGATCTTTGTTCCTGATGAGACCATCAAGGAGAGAGTATCCGGCAGACGGGTATGCGAAGGCTGCGGTGCGACGTATCACATTCAGTACAAGCCTTCCAAGGTCGAGGGTGTGTGCGATAAGTGCGGTGCAAAGACCATCATCCGCAAGGACGATCAGCCGGAGACCGTGATCTCCCGTCTTGCGACCTATCACGAGACAACGGAGCCGATCAAGGCATACTACGAAAAGCAAGGCAAGCTTGAGACCGTTATCGGTCAGGAAGAGGTTGCTGATACCAAGCGGCTGACCCTTAAGGCAGTGGGGGCAAAGGCCGAATGAGCATTACGATTAAATCCAAGACAGATCTTGAAAAGATGCGCATCGCCGGAAGAATTGCGGCTAATGCCCGTGATCTCGCCGGCAGGATGCTCGAACCCGGCATGACGACCAAGGACGTCGATAAGATCGTCCATGATTATATCGTCGGGCAAGGTGCAGTCCCGTCATTCCTCGGCTACGGGGGATTTCCGGGAAGTGCCTGCGTATCGGTCAATGAGGAGGTCATTCACGGCATCCCCGGCGGCCGTAAGCTGAAGCCCGGTGACATCGTCAGCATTGATGTCGGTGCGTATATCGGCGGTTTTCATGGCGACACCTGCTGGACTTTCCCGGTGGGTAAAATCACGGACGAGGCACAGGCCCTGCTCGATGTGACACGCCAGTCTCTCTTTGAGGGAATCGCCAAAGCGCAGCCCGGCAACCACCTCGCTGATGTGTGCGGTGCTGTTGAACAGTACTGTGCCTCAAGAGGCTATGGTATTGTGAGGGAATACTGCGGACACGGCATCGGCAGACAACTGCACGAGTCCCCGGAGGTTCCCAATTATGTGCAGCAGGGTGCAAGAGATATGCGCATCAAGCTCCAGCCCGGTATGACAATCTGTATCGAGCCCATGATTAACGTCAGAGGGGATGCAATCAGAGTGTGCAGGGACAAATGGACAGTCCGTACCAAGAACGGCTGCCTTTCCGCACATTTTGAGCATATGATTGCCATCACGCCAGACGGCCCCGTCATTCTGACGGAATCGGATTTGGACTGATGATGCCGGAGCAGGGGAGAGTGGTCATGTGTACCGCTGGCAAGGAACAGGGCGGGTTCTATGTCGTCACAGGCACGGAAGCTGGCTTTGTTCTCCTCGCTGACGGGAAGCACAGGACGCTCGGTCGACCGAAGCGCAAGAACATCCGGCACATCCGCCTGACCAATACAGTCTGGGACATGGCCGGTATGACCGACAGGATGCTGCAAAGGCAGCTTCGTGAGTATACCCAAGGAGGGAATTGATTTGTCCAAAGAAGATTTGATTGAAGTCGAGGGTGTTGTGCTCGAAGCGCTGCCGAATGCAAATTTCCGGGTAGAGCTTCCGAACAAGCATGTCATTCTCGCACATGTGTCGGGTAAACTTCGGATGAACTATATCCGCATTGTTCCCGGCGATAAGGTAAAGATCGAAATGTCACCCTATGATCTGACAAAGGGCCGTATCACCTGGCGTGCCAAGTGATTCCGGTCTCATAAGGAGGTATTTTCCATGAAAGTAAGACCTTCGGTAAAACCGATTTGCGAAAAGTGCAAGGTCATCAAGCGCAAGGGCAAGATCATGGTCATCTGTGAGAATCCCAAGCACAAGCAGCGTCAGGGCTGATCCCCTGAGAGCATTGGAGGTGTAATTCATCAATGGCAAGAATTTCGGGTATTGACCTTCCCAAGGAGAAGAGAGTTGAGATCGGCCTGACCTATATCTATGGCATCGGCCGTCCGACCGCAACCAGGATTCTGGCTGAGACCGGCATCAATCCGGATACCAGAGTCAAGGACCTGACCGAGCAGGACGTAGCAAAGCTGCGTGACTACATCGACCAGAACCTGACAGTTGAGGGTGATCTCCGCCGTGAGGTCGCACTGAATATCAAGAGACTCGTTGAGATCGGCTGCTACAGAGGCGTCCGTCACAGAAAGGGTCTGCCGGTTAGAGGTCAGCGTACCAAGACAAACGCAAGAACCCGCAAGGGTCCGGCTAAGACCATCGCTAATAAGAAGAAGTAAGGAGGGCGATTTCTTTTGGCACAGCAGAAGGGTAAAAAGGTGACTACGATCCGCCGCCGCAGAGAGCGTAAGAACATCGAGAGCGGTGCAGTGCATATTCAGTCTACCTTCAATAACACCATCGTAACCATTACCGATACGCAGGGCAATGCCATTTCCTGGGCAAGCGCCGGCGGTCTGGGTTTCCGTGGTTCCAGAAAGTCCACACCGTTCGCAGCACAGACTGCTGCTGAGACAGCCGCTAAGGCAGCTATGGAGCACGGTCTCAAGACGGTTGAGGTTTATGTCAAGGGTCCGGGCAGCGGCCGTGAGGCTGCCATCCGTGCACTTCAGGCTGTAGGTCTGGAGGTTCGCATGATCAAGGATGTTACCCCGATTCCGCACAATGGTTGCCGTCCGCCTAAGAGACGCCGTGTCTGATTGGAGGTATAGAATTATGGCAGTAAGTAAGGATCCGATTCTGAAGAGATGCAGATACCTGGGCATTTCCCCGATGGTTATGGGCATCAGCAAGACATCCAACCGTAATCCGAATGCGAACAGCCGCCGGAAGGTTTCCGAATACGGCATGCAGCTCAAGGAAAAGCAGAAGCTCAAGTTCATCTATGGCATGATGGAGAAGCCGTTCCGTCACTACTTCGAGCTCGCTGAGAAGATGGAGGGCAAGGCCGGTGATAACCTCATCACGCTGCTGGAGTCCCGTCTTGACAACGTGGCTTATCGTATGGGCATGGCACTGACCAGACGTGAGGCAAGACAGCTCGTTGGCCACGGCCACTTCACCGTAAACGGCAAGCGTGTGGACATCCCGTCCTATCGTGTCAATGTAGGTGATGTAGTCGCTGTCAAGGAGAAGAGCAGAACCAGCGAGAAGTTCAAGGCCGTTGTTGAGCAGACAGCCGGCAGAACCACCCCGCTGTGGCTTGATGTGAATAAGGAAGCTTTCTCCGCAACAGTCAACAGAATGCCGAATCCCTCGGATATTGACTACGAGGCAGAAACACACCTGATCGTCGAGCTGTACTCCAAGTAATCCGTAATTGCTCTAGGAGTTTTTGAAGTACGATTCATAAGTCTAAGTAATTACGAAATAGGAGGGTTTATATGCTTGAAAAAATTGAGAAGCCGGAAATTATTCCCGAAGACCTGAGACCGGACGGAAAGTATGGCAAATTCGTTCTTTCCCCGCTCGAGCGTGGCTATGGCACAACCCTTGGCAACAGCCTCAGACGTGTCCTTCTCTCCTCCATTCCGGGTGTGGCAGTCAACTTTGTAAAGATTGACGGCGTGCATCATGAACTTTCCACGATTCCTGGCGTGAAGGAGGATGTGACTGAGATCATCCTGAGCCTCAAGGGCCTGACCGCAAAGCTTTACGGTGAGGGTCCGAAAACACTCCTGATCGATGCAGAAGGCGAGTGCGAGGTCACTGCCGGCGATATCGAGACAGATTCCGAAGTCACCATTCTGAATCCGGGAATGCATATTGCAACCCTGGGCAAGGATGCAAAGCTTCATATGGAGATCACCATTGACCGGGGCAGAGGCTATGTATCTGCCGAGCGCAACAAGCAGCAGACACCGGACATCCCGATCGATGTGATCGCTGTAGACAGCATTTATACTCCTGTTTTAAAGGTGAACTATACTGTAGAGAATACACGTCTCGGACAGGTCACCGACTATGACAAGCTGACTATGGAGGTCTGGACCGACGGTACGATCTCCGCTAAGGAAGCACTGTCACAGGCAGCCAATCTCCTCAATGAGCACCTGAAGCTGTTCGTCGATCTTTCCGACGAAGCATGCATTCAAGAGGTCCTCGTAGAAAAGGACGATAAGGGCAAGGAAAAGATCCTTGAGATGACCATTGAGGAACTTGACTTGTCGGTACGTTCCTTCAATTGCTTGAAGCGTGCCGGCATCAATACCGTTGATGATCTCATCAACAAGTCCGAGGAAGAAATGATGAAGGTGCGTAACCTCGGCAAGAAGTCCTTCGATGAGGTGAAGGAGAAGCTCCAGTCTCTGGGCTTTGACCTTTCTTCCGAGGAGGATTGACGAGAGCACCGTACCCCGATTTTACCCGCTGATGCTGCCTTCGGGCAGCTAAGGCTTGAGAAAAGGAGTTGAAGAACATGCCGGGTACCAGAAAGCTGGGCAGAGCAACTGCTCACAGAACAGCAATGCTGAGAGCTATGGTTACCTTCCTGCTGGAGAATGGTCAGATCGAGACCACTGTTACCAGAGCTAAGGAAGTTCGCAGCGTAGCTGAGAAAATGATTACACTGGGCAAGAATACTGATCTTCACAGCAAGCGTCAGGTATATTCTTACATCACCAAGGAGAGCGTAGCTAAGGATCTCTTCGATAAGATCGCTCCGCAGTATGCTGACCGCAAGGGCGGCTACACGCAGATCATCAAGATCGGTCCTCGCCGTGGTGATGCTGCTGAAATGGCTATCATCAAGCTGGTTGGTTTTGTAAAGGAAGAAAAGAAGGACTAATCCTGCTGGTTGATCCGATCATTTTCAATGTCCCCTGCGCCTTTCGGCAAAGGGGACATTGTTGTTTTCATGGAGGTGAAAACATGATCTATGTGACAGGGGACTGCCACTCTGAATTTGAGAAGCTCAGCAGCGACCGGTTCCCGGAAGGAAAACACCTGACCAAAGACGACTATGTGATTATCTGCGGGGATTTCGGCGGCATCTGGTGGAACAGCATGGACTATGTGCAGCGGAAAACAGAGGATTACTGGATTCGCTGGCTCGATAAAAAGCCCTTCACGACACTGTTTGTTGACGGAAATCACGAAAACCATACCCGCCTTGCTGCGTATCCTGTGGAGCAGTGGCATGGGGGAAGGGTGCACCGCATTGCGGATTCCGTACTTCATCTGATGCGAGGAGAGATCTTTGAACTCTGCGGAAAGCGGATCTTTGCCTTCGGCGGGGCCTCCTCGCATGACATCAGCGACGGAATCCTCGACGGCTCTGCCCCCGACTGGAGGCGGCAGGCGTGGCTTATGGAGCTGAGGGGGCAGGTCATGTACCGTGTCAAAGGTGTGAGCTGGTGGGAGGAGGAGCTTCCCGACGAAGAAGAACTCCAAAACGGCCTCGACAATCTTGCAAAATATAATAACTGTGTGGATTACATCATTTCGCACTGTGCCTCTGATTCCGTGCAGGCGATGATCAGCGGGGACTATGCCTCCGACCGGCTGACACAGTATTTCGAGCATCTGCGCAATACGGTACAGTATGACGCCTGGTATTTCGGGCATTATCATGATGACTGCGACATCACGGAGAAGGATATTCTGCTCTATCACGAGATCCGGGCAATAAATTCCGGAAAATGATTGCATTTCCCGCTCGGATGTGCTATAATGAAAGAAGAGTCTGCATCCGGCAGACGCTATGCCATCAAAGGAGTGTTCTGTATGAAACTCGTTTTTGCCATCGTAAACGGTGATGACAGCCAGGCTGTTTCCAAGGCTCTGATGCATGCCGGCTTTTTTGCAACGAAGCTTGCATCGACAGGATCCTTTCTGAGTGCCGGAAATACGACATTTCTGACCTGTGTCGAGGATCAGCGTGTGGATGAGGTCATCTCGGTTATCCGGGAAAAGAGCCACAAGCGCAAGCAATTTGTTCCGACGGGGATTGCCAACGGAGTGGATTTTCCGGTGGAGGTCGAGGTCGGCGGCGCTACTGTCTTTGTGACGGATGTGGAGCGCTTTGAAAAGCTATGACCATTTATGGAAATGAGCCTGCTCTACAACTTATCCGCACGATGGCAGCATCGGACAGGCTGCCCCATGCGGCACTGATTTACGGCGAGCGGGGCAGGGGACGAAAGACAATCGCCCGGTATTTTGCCATGGCGGCGCTCTGTAAAGGGGAGCAAAAGCCCTGCGGGGTATGTTCATCCTGCCGCAAGGTGCTGCTGGATACAGAGGAGGTGCACCCGCATCCGGATTTTATCTGGGTCGAGCACTCCGGCAAAAAGCAGGGCTTTTCTGTGGAGACAGTCCGGGGCATCTGTAAGGATGCGATTGTGGCGCCGAATGACGGAGAGCGCAAGGTGTATCTGTTTGCAGACTGCGATGCGATTGACATCCGTGCGCAGAATACGCTGCTGAAGCTCACAGAGGAGCCGCCGCCGCATGTGCTGCTGCTCTTTACTGCGGAGCACCGGAATGTGTTCCTCACGACGATGCTTTCCCGCATGATGCCATTTGCTGTCAGGCCTTGTACGGCAGAGGAATGCCGGCGTGCCCTGACAGAAGATCATGGCATCGCACAGGCCGATGCAGAGCGTGCTGCTGCGGCATGCGGCGGAAATATCGGCCGTTCGCTGGCGTGGCTCTCGGACCCGGAATTGCGGGAGCTCACAGCCGCCGCCGCCGATGCCACAAGGGCTGTCGCAGAGCGGAAGTATTACGAACTGCTGCGCATTCTTGCACAGTATGAGAAGGACAGGTTCAAGGCGGCTGAACTGCTGCGTCTGCTGGATTTGCAGGTGCGGGATGCGGTGGTGCTGAAGTTTGGTATGAAAGACCTTGCCGGCTGCGACAGGGACAGCGCTCAGACGCTTTCCGGCGTGATCTCAGGCGGACGTTCCCGGATACTGCACGAGGCATTGCAGGCAGCGTATGAGGCGCTACAGGCCAATGTCAGCACGAAGCTGGTACTTGCGGCGCTGGGCGGGAATCTGCTTAGCTGAACATAGAAAGGGTGCTCAACCGCTATGGTGAGATACCCGGAAAGGATATCCTATGACTGAAATCGTGGGGGTTCGCTTCCAGAACTCCGGAAAAGTGTACTATTTTTCTCCGAACGGCCTGACGCTGCCGATGGGGGCAAAGGTGATTGTAGAAACTGCCAAGGGACAGGAATACGGCATTGTGGCGCTTCCGAACCGTAAAGTCGATCCCGATACCATTGTATCACCGCTCAAGAATGTCGTGCGGGTGATGACGGAGGAGGATCTGCGCCAGCTTGAACAGAACCGCCAGAAAGAAAAACGTGCCTTCCATGTCTGCGAACAGAAGATTGAACAGCGTGGCCTGGATATGAAGCTTGTGGATGTGAACTGTGCCTTTGACAATTCCAAGCTGCTGTTCTATTTCACAGCCGATAACCGTGTGGACTTCCGTGAACTGGTCAAGGATCTTGCATCGGTATTCCGTATGCGCATCGAGCTGCGGCAGATCGGCGTGCGGGATGAGGCAAAGATGTTCGGCGGACTGGGTGTCTGCGGACGGGAATTCTGCTGCCGGGGGTATCTGGGCGATTTCCAGCCGGTATCCATCAAGATGGCAAAGGAGCAGGGGCTTTCTCTGAACCCGACAAAAATTTCCGGTACCTGCGGCAGACTGATGTGCTGTCTCAAGCACGAGCAGTCGGTCTATGAGGAATTGCAGAAAATCACCCCCCGTATCGGTTCCTATGTCAAGACGCCGCACGGCAAGGGCAAGGTCGAGGATGCAAATCTCATCACCGGAATGCTGCGGATCCGGCCGGAGAATGAGGACGATGTGCCGTACACCATTGACCGCAGTGAATGCGAGCAGCTACAGAGACCGAAGCAATCCCGTCCCCAGAAGCAGGACAAGGAACCCCGCAAACGTCCGGAGAAGCAGAACAAAAAACCGAACGATCAGTAAAAATGCACAAAAAAGATGCGGATATTTATGTAATCCACCAATCTTTGCACAATAATATTGACAATTCGGTTAATGCGTGTTATAATATAGACATCATAAATCCTACATCCTTATTATTCTGTGCGAGTCAATTTATTGGCTCGCTCTTTTTTTGCCCGCTTGACAGGTGGTATGGATTATGCTATAATGAAGAAGCGCCTATATTATGTTATTTTTAACCGGAGGTAGATGCATGAAAACAAAATGTAAGATTCTGGGGAAAGAATATGATGTGTATTATCTGTTCCTGTTCTGTTATATCCTCGTGATCGGATTTGCCGTCCGTCTGGTGGGCTTTGGCGGACATCCTGCCGGTCTGAACCAGGACGAGGCATCCATCGGCTATGAGACCTATGCGCTGCTCAAGGCAGGAATCGACCGGAACGGCTGCTCTTTCCCGGTGCATTTCATCGCCTGGGGAAGCGGCCAGAATGCATTGTACGCCTATTTTTCCATGCCGTTTGTGGCAATCATGGGATTGAATGTGGTTTCCGTCAGAATGGTCAACCTGATTTTCTCACTTCTTTCCATTTTAGCAGTGCACTCGGTTTTCCGGCGTCACTATGATGAAAAAATGGCGCTGATAGCGATGGCGCTGACCGCCATATCTCCTTGGAATATCATGCTGAGCCGATGGAGCCTGGAGTCAAACCTGTTCCCGTCCATGCTGATTCTGAGCCTCTGGGCGATTTCAAAGAGCCTGACAAACAGGCGGTTTCTGTACCTTGCGGCAGTGCTGCTTGCGCTTTCCATGTACGCCTATGGGGCGGCCTATCTTGTGGTGCCGGTTATGCTGCTGGAGCTGGGGATTACCTATGTCATTACCTACGCCCGGAACCGCAGCCTCTCAGAAGAACTGACCGTCCGTGAGCAGTTCCCTGTCCGGAGTATGATCGGGCCGGTGATTGTATTTCTGGTAGTGGCGCTTCCGATGTTCCTGTTTATGTATATCAATGTGTTTGACCATGAGACAATCCAGCTCGGGCCGATTACCATTCCGCATACCTATGGCGGCAGACTCGAAACCTCCTCCGGTGCTACGCTGAAAAGTGCAATCAGGAACTTTTTCGGGCTTTGCGTGATGCAGAACGACAATCTGTCCTGGAACGGTTTCCAGTTTTACGGGTGTGATTATGTCATCTCGCTGCCGTTTACGGTGATCGGTATTCTCTGTGCGGTGCGTTCGCATAAGCCGATGGACGTCATCCTGCTGATAATGCTCAGCAGTGCGCTTCTGCTCTTTGCCTATTATGAGGCGCCGAATATCAACCGGGTGAATGCAGTGTATTTCCCGCTGCTGCTTCTGGCGGCAATCGGTATTCATGCGCTGTCCTCTGACCGCAGATATGTGATCGGTATATTTGCCGCATATGCCATTTGCTTCTGCGGATTTATGGGCAGGTATTTCGGCAGAGAGTATAAGGATCAGATCGGCAGGACGTTCTTTGAATCCTATGGTGAGGCGATTACCTATGCGGATTCCATTCATGAGGAGGAACGCATTATCGTGACTGCTGAGGTAAACATGCCGTATATTTTTGCGCTGTTCTATACCCGGAATGACCCGCATGAGTTTATAGATACCGTGGAGTATGCAAATCCGGGCGGGCAGTTCCAGTATGTGAAATCCTACGGCGACTTTGTGTTTGACCATGAACTGCTGACTTCCGGCGAGAAGGGGATTTACATTATCGCAAACGACGACCTGGAGACAATGCGCCAGTATACCAGCGAAATACAGGAATACCGGTACTATTCGGTGGCAGTGGTGCGCTGACCGCTGGATTCTCTCTTGACAGAAAGACGAAAGCATGGTATAATAAAAGAATAGTGTGCATGGAAATACCGTTTGGTATGCCATGTATACCAACCTGAAAATGAGGTGATTATAGTATGTGCGGAATCGTTGGATTTATTGGAAATACACAGGCTGCACCAATCCTGCTGGACGGACTGTCCAAGCTGGAATACCGTGGCTATGACTCGGCGGGTATTGCCGTCCGGGATGGCGAGAAGGAAACGAAAATCATCAAGGCCAAGGGCAGGCTGAAAATCCTGGCTGAAAAGACGGACAACGGCCGTGCGGTCATCGGTGACTGCGGCATCGGACATACCCGTTGGGCGACTCATGGTGAGCCCTCCGAGGTGAATGCGCATCCGCATGCAAGTGATGACGGCAATATCATTGCAGTGCATAACGGCATTATCGAGAACTACCTGGAGCTGAAAGAGAAGCTCACAAAGCATGGCTATAGCTTCTCCTCGCAGACGGATACTGAGATTGCGGTCAAGCTGATTGATTATTACAGCAAGAAGTACAACCAGGGACCTGTGGATGCACTTGCCCGTGCAATGATGCGTATCCGGGGCAGCTATGCGCTGGCAGTTCTGTTCAAGGACTACCCGGAGGAGATCTATGTAGCCCGCAAGGACAGTCCTATGATTATCGGCCTTTCCGGCGATGCAAGCTACATTGCCTCGGATGTACCGGCGATTCTGAAATATACCAACCAGGTGTACTATATCGGCAATATGGAGATTGCACGCCTTGGCAAGGGCGAGGTGACCTTCTACAACATCGACCGTGATGAGATTACCAAGGAGCTGACCGAGATCAAGTGGGATGCGGAGGCTGCCGAAAAGGGCGGCTATGAGCATTTCATGATGAAGGAGATTCACGAGCAGCCCCGTGCTGTGCAGGATACGATCAATTCTGTGGTGAAGGACGGCAGGATTGACCTGACCGGCGTAGGTCTGACGGATGAGGAGATCCGCAAAATCAACCAGATTGTCATTGTCGCCTGCGGTTCGGCGTATCATGTGGGGGTTGTGGCGCAGTATGTCATCGAGGATCTGGCAAGAATCCCGGTAAGAGTGGAGCTGGCGAGCGAATTCCGCTACCGGAATCCGCTGCTTGACCCGAATAACCTTGTGGTAATCATCAGCCAGTCCGGTGAGACGGCTGACAGCCTTGCCGCACTGCGTCTGGCAAAGGAAAACGGCCTGAAGACGCTTGGTATTGTGAATGTTGTCGGCTCGTCGATTGCCCGTGAGGCTGACAATGTGTTCTATACCCTCGCCGGCCCCGAAATTGCCGTTGCAACGACAAAGGCCTACAGCACGCAGCTCATTGTATCGTATCTGCTGGCGATGCAGTTCGGCCTGATTCGTGGGACGATTTCGGAGGAGGCGTTCGCAGGCCTTATCGCAGAAATCCAGACCATCCCCGACAAGATTACCAAGATCCTGGAGGATAAGGAACGCATCCAGTGGTTTGCAGCGAAATTTGCCAGTGCAAGAGATGTGTTCTTCATCGGCCGTGGCATTGACTATGCCATCTCGCTGGAAGGCAGCCTGAAGATGAAGGAGATCAGCTATATTCATTCAGAGGCATATGCAGCCGGTGAGCTCAAGCATGGCACAATCTCCCTCATTGAGGACGGTGTGCTGGTGATTGGTGTGCTGACGCAGTCGGCGCTGTATGAAAAGACCGTCAGTAACATGGTGGAGGTCAAGAGCCGTGGCGCATATCTTATGGGGCTGACGACCTACGGGAACTACAGCATTGAGGATACCAATGACTTCACCGTCTATATCCCCAAAACGGATGAGCATTTTGCGGCATCGCTTGCCGTTGTGCCGTTGCAGCTCATGGGGTACTATGTGAGCGTGGCCAAGGGTCTTGATGTGGATAAGCCGAGAAATCTGGCAAAGAGTGTGACAGTAGAATGATTCCGGAACCTCCCCCCTTACCGGGGGAGGTTTTGTGTGCAAAAAAATCAGAAGGCCTTGAAAAACCGGATATAATATGCTATAATTTAACATATAAGAACGAAAATACTACATATTTTCCATGAAATGCAGCTTCTATGCTGCTTTTACTCTGGATTATGTGTTAGATCAAACTAACACAGGAGAGGAAGAAACAGTATGCAGACACTCAAAGAAACCAGAATCGGGGAAACTGTCCGGGTGACTAAGGTTGGCGGTGACGGGGCGCTCCGGCAGCATTTTCTCGATATGGGCATTATACCCGGCACAGAGCTGACAGTGGTCAAGCTTGCACCGCTGGGCGACCCGATGGAGCTGCGGCTGCACGGATATGAGCTGACGCTGCGCCTTGCGGATGCAGCGGAGATCGAAGTCGCAGCCGTGCAGCAGCCGAAACAGACTGGTGGAAAAAAAGAAAAGCATCGCCCGACAGAGCACCCCGGACTCGGAGAGGGCGGGCGGTTTCATGCCAAGGGTGACGGGAAGCCGCTGCCGGAGGGAACCTCCATGCGCTTTGCACTTGTCGGCAACCAGAACAGCGGTAAGACTACGCTGTTCAACCGCCTGACCGGCTCAAAGCAGCATGTCGGGAATTTTCCCGGCGTGACCGTAGACCGCAAGGACGGAACAATCAAAGGCCACCCCGATGCGGTGATTACCGACCTGCCGGGCATCTATTCCATGTCGCCCTACAGCAGCGAGGAGATTGTCTCCCGGAATTTTGTGCTCCAGGAAAAGCCCCACGCCATTATCAATATTGTGGATGTCACAAATATTGAGCGTAATCTCTACCTGACGATGCAGCTTCTCGAAATGGACATCCCGATGGTCGTGGCACTGAATATGATGGACGAGCTGACAGCCAACGGCGGCGGTATTGATGTCAACCGCATGGAGCGGCTGCTCGGTGTGCCGGTCGTGCCGATCTCTGCGGCAAAAAACGAGGGCATCGAGGAGCTGGTGGAGCACGCTATCCACATTGCGCATTACCAGGAGTGCCCCGTGACACAGGATTTTTGCGGAAAAAATGACAACGGCGGCGCTGTCCACCGCTGCATTCACGGTATCAGCCACCTGATTGAGGATCATGCCGAGCGAACCGGCTTGCCGCTGCGGTTTGCCGCCAGCAAGGTCATTGAGGGCGATACGCTGATTATTGACCAGCTTGCGCTCGACCAGAACGAGCAGGAAGCAATGGAGCACATCGTGGTGCAGATGGAGCGGGAGCGGCAACTTGACCGGAGTGCGGCCATGGCGGATATGCGGTTTGCCTTCATCCAGAAGCTCTGTGACGAGAGCGTCACCAAGCCAACAGAGAGCAAGGAACATCTCCGCAGCCGCAGAATTGATGCCATCCTGACGGGCAAATTCACGGCAATTCCCATGTTCATCCTGATTATGTTCGCAGTCTCGTTCCTGACGTTCAATGTCATTGGTGCGTTTCTACAGGGCTTGTGCGAGACGGGGATTGACTGGCTGACCGGGGTTGTAGATACAGCGCTGACCAATGCGCATACGAATGATGTGATTCACAGCCTCATCATCGACGGCATTTTCGCCGGTGTGGGCAGTGTGCTGAGCTTTTTGCCGGTGATCGTGACGCTGTTTTTCTTTCTCTCACTGCTTGAGGACAGCGGTTATATCGCAAGAGTGGCGTTCTTGATGGATAAGCTGCTGCGAAAGCTCGGATTGTCGGGGCGAAGCATTGTGCCGCTGCTGATTGGCTTCGGCTGTTCTGTGCCGGCGGTTATGGCAACCAGGACGCTGTCCTCTGACCGTGACCGGAAGATGACCATTCTGCTCACGCCGTTCATGAGCTGTTCTGCCAAGATGCCGATTTATGGCTTCTTTGTGCAGGCATTCTTCCCGAAATATTCTGGCCTGATTGTGGTTGCACTGTACTTGCTCGGCATAATCATTGGCATTGCGGCAGCATGCCTGTATAAGGGGACGGTGTTCAAGGGCGAGGCGGTGCCGTTTGTCATGGAGCTCCCGAACTATCGTCTGCCAAGTGCCGGAAACGTGGTACAGCTTCTCTGGGAAAAGGCGAAGGATTTCTTGCAGCGGGCATTTTCGGTCATTCTCATTGCTACAATTGTGATCTGGTTTCTCCAGAGTTTTGACCTGCGGCTGCATCTGACGGAAAACCCGGAGGAGAGCATACTTGCGATGGCAGCGGGGCTGTTTGTGCCGGTGATGAAGCCGGTCGGCCTGGGGGACTGGCGGATTCTGACGGCGCTGGTAAGCGGCTTTATGGCGAAGGAGAGTGTTGTCTCGACGCTTGAGGTGCTTTACAGCGGCGGCGTGGAGACCGTGATGAGCTCGCTTTCGGCGCTGGCATTGCTGGTGTTCTCTTTGCTGTACACGCCCTGTGTGGCGGCAATTGCAGCCGTCCGGCGGGAGCTGGGAGCAAAATGGGCTGTGACACTGGTGGTATGGCAATGTGCGATTGCGTGGGTTGCTGCCCTGGCGGTCTATTGGATTGGTATGCTGCTGATAGGGGTGAACTGAATGAGTATTCTCGATATGATTCTGATTGCGGTGATTGCGGCAGCGGTCATCGGGGCAGTGGTATTCCGCATCCGGAAACGGAAAAAAGGCGGCGGTTGCTGCGGGAACTGCGGCGGCTGCACCTGCTGTACTGCCGGCAGACAGGCGTCATCCGGCGGAAAGCAGAAGGAGTAACGGACTGTCCGGCAGACGGCACCGAAAAAAAGACTGGCAACAAACAGAGCTATCCGACCGGGAATGGTCGGATAGCTCTCAGCTTGTCGAGAATGCCTTTTTCTGGTGTCATCCCGTAAGAAGCGGGAATTATGCAGAATTGTTGTTTCTGATGATGATTTCCGCCTTGCTTTCGAGAATCGAATCCTCATAGATGAGCTCCCCGATGCTGTCGGCGGTGATTCTGCCGGAAGCCGGATTCTTTACAGAATCAATATGACCGATGATTTCCGCTTCTGCTTCGGAGTATTCAAAGGACAGGTCGCAGTCAATCATTTCGCAGTCAATGAGCTTCAGGCTCCTGCAATAGCACAGGGGCTGGGTGCCGATGATTTTGCACCGGATCAGGGTCAGCCCTTCCGAGAACCATGCAAGATACTCGCCACGAATGACGGAGTCCATGACCGTGACATTTCTGGCGTGCCAGAAGGCGTCCTTGGTGTCGAGCACGGAGTCTTTTATCACCAGATTCCGGACGTACTGGAAGGAATACTTCCCCTTGAAATCCAGGTGTTCGATCTCGATATCTTCGGCATCCAGGAAAATATATTCCGATACGATGCTGCTGTCGGAAATCCGGGTGCGGCGGGTTTTCCAGCCGAATTCGGGCGAATCAATCGTACACTCCCGGATGACAGTATTGTTACACTCCCGCAGCGCTTTCACACCGGTGATGACTGTATGCTCGATAACGCCGTTGTCGGAATACCAGAGTGATGCTCTGGTAAGCTCATCGAGCTTTGAATCCGTCAGCGTATAGTTCCGGGCGTGCCAGATAGGATAGCGCAGAGAGAAGCTACAGTGATCGATTGCAATGTCCCTGCATTCCTTCAGCACGGATTCGCCGTCTGCTGGCCCTGCGAAGGTACAGCCCTTCACAAGGGTATCCTGAAGGTGATAGAGGGCTCGTTCGTTATCAAAAGTCTGGTTTTCAATCAACTGCATGCTGGGGTCTCCTTTGTCATTTATTAGCGGCATCCTGAGGGGCGGCGGGGAACATGCATCCTTACAGCAGCGCTGTTGCCCGTAATCAGTACGGCATGCGCCCCGCACCGCAGAATCGGTAGTGTATGGAACAGATATGCTGTAGTATAGTATAGCACATTTTCCATTTTTTTGCAAGGTGCATTTC
>JAFXOO010000230.1 GCA_017528675.1 Oscillospiraceae bacterium
GAAGCCTGCTGTTGCAGCGTGCGGTCAGGCTGTTCCTCTCCGCTGCGGTAGACACTCATCGTGATATGCATGCCGTTTCCGAATGCATCCGGCAGCGGCTTAGGTACAAATGACGCATGAACACCATGCGCACTGCTGACAGAGCGCACGGCGGATTTGAAGCTCAGAAACGCATCTGCCGCCTTGAGTGCCGATGCGGGCGCAAAATCAATCTCATGCTGCCCCTCCCCTGCCTCATGACGTGAGGAAATGGGATGAATGCCCATCTGTTCGAGCGTCAGGCAGACATCCCGCCGCAGGTTCTCGCCCCTGTCCTCTGGTGCGGTATCGCAGTAGCCTGCATGATCGTGGGGTATCTTCGTCGGCATTCCGGCATCGTCAAGCAGGAACAGCATGAATTCGCAGGATGTCCCGAACCGGAACCGGTAGCCCTTTTCCACAGCCTGCTTCATGATCTGTTTCAGGAAATAGCGGCTGTCCGCCTCGAAATGGCTGCCGTCTGCATACCGGATGTAGCAGAACATGCGGATAACCCGACCCTCCTGCGGACGCCACGGAAGGGGGGTCATGGTCTGGATATCCGGGAACAGGAACAGATCACGCCCCTGTGCCGCCTCAAAGCCCTTGAGCTTTTTGGCGGCAATACGAATCCCCTTGACCATCACACTGCCAAGTTCTGCGGAAGGGACGGACAGGTTCTTGATATGTCCGTTGCCGTCACAGAAGGTCAGCTTCACGAAATGGACATCGTTTTCCTCGATATATTGGAGAACTTCATCTTCTGAATAAATCATTTCACACCTCCCGGCAGATTGGTATATCCCATCAGGAAACGGTCGGTCTCCGCTGCTGCATCACGCCCCTCCCGGATGGCTCTGACCACAAGCGACTGCCCTGTGTGCATATCCCCGGCTGTAAACAGCTTCGGAACACAGGTCTGGTGCGATTTCTGTACCGTCTGCACATTGCCTCGTTCTGTGAGACTTGCTCCGAACGCCTCTGCAAGCACGGCATCGCATCCGATAAAGCCTGCTGCAATCAGGCAGAGTTCACAAGGGAGTACCTCCTCGCTGCCTTCGATCTCAGTGGGTCTGCGGTTCTCGTCAAATGCCAGCCGCACGGTCTGCACGCCGGTGAGCATACCTGCATCATCGTGGAGGAAGCTCTTGACGGTAGTGCAGTAACGCCGGGGATCGGCTCCGAATACAGCAATCGCCTCCTGCTGGCCGTAGTCTGTCTTGCACACTCTCGGATACTCCGGAAACGGATTGTCCTCCGCACGGGAATCGGGGAGCTTCGGCATCATTTCAAGCTGCACGATGCTCCTGCAGCCATGGCGGATGCTTGTTCCCACACAGTCATTTCCCGTGTCGCCGCCGCCGATGACGACGACATTCTTATCCCTGGCAGAAATGTGGTTCTCAGCAGTAAGACCGCCGCTGAGCAGTGCCCTGGTCGTAGATGTGAGGAAATCTACAGCAAAGTGAATTCCGTTGGAATCACGTCCTTCTGCTGCAATATCCCTTGGCTTTGCAGCACCGCAGGCAAGGACAACTGCGTCGAATGTCTCAAGCAGCTCCCCGGCAGAAATGTCCTTACCCGCCGCAGTATTCAGACGGAATATCACACCCTCCTGCTCCATAAGTGCCGTCCGGCGCAGGATAATCTGCTTTTCGAGCTTCATATTCGGAATGCCGTACATCAGCAGTCCTCCGGGGCGGTCTGCCTTTTCAAATACCGTCACCTCATGACCACGCCGGTTGAGCTGGTCGGCACAGGCAAGTCCCGCAGGCCCGGAACCAATGACTGCTACTCGTTTTCCGCTTCTCACACGGGGCGGTGCAGGCTCCATCAGATGGTGCGCATAGCC
>JAFXOO010000231.1 GCA_017528675.1 Oscillospiraceae bacterium
GAGGGAGAACTGGTAATAGTCCCCGCAGGCCTCGGCGAATTTGTAGAGGGAGTAGAGGATGACTTCGGGGATGGGGGAAGACCAGGAAGTAAGCAGCAGGCGCTTGCCCGTGAAAAGGAAGAAGCAGAACGCCGTGCCTATGAGGAGCAGCTCCGGAAGGAGCGTCTTGAGCTCATCCGGCTCAAGCAGGGCGTAATCGAGGAAAGCGAAACCATCCATGAGGAGCACGAAGCGGAAAAGCACTACACCATCCCCCAGAAAATCGGCAATTTCTTCTACCACAACAAGTGGTGGATGGGAATTGCGGGCTTTCTGGCAGTGGTGACGGGCTATCTGGTATGGCAGGCAGTCACAACGGTGCACCCGGATATGATCGTGCTGCTGCTGGTGGACGACGACCTGCTGAATTACACCTGTAATGCACGGATTTCCGAGGTGTTCGAGCAGTACATCAGTGATGAGAACGGCGACGGCAGAACCGTGGTGGATGTGTACTATATTCCCGCCTCCAGCGACAGCGCCGAACAGAGCGGCTACACGGGCGACCACACCAAGCTCTTTGCAGAGTTCCAGATTGCCGAGGCATGTATTGTGATCTCTGACGAGCAGGCAGATCAGTTCATTGTGCCGGACAGCACGCTCTATGACCTTGAGGAGGACTGCGGCCAGTACAAGGAAACCGAAGGCATGCGCTTCTACCTCAGCGATACGGCGTTTGCCAGGGATATCGGCTGGGAGGAGAGCCCGCTCGACAAGGATATCTATATCGGCATCCGCAGCGTCCGCAAGACGATGATGGATTCCGAGGAGAAGATGCAGCAGACCTTTGACATCAGCTATCCTGCGCTTCAGCAATTTATTGCACACTACGGCCACCCGGCTACAGAAACAGACGCATCCGCTGAATAAGCGGATGCGTCTGTTTGTCGATAAAGTCCATTTTCTGGTGCCGGCCCACCGGGGAGCGCCCACCCCGTTCGGGCTGCCGGGGGGCGTAGCCTGCCAAACCACTTTTTGGCAGGCTACGCCCACTATTTCTCTGCAATCACACGATAGCATTCCGGACGTCTGTCACGGAACAGTCCCCATTCCAGCCTTGCCTGTGCCAGCGCATCCAGGTCAAATTCCGCTGTGAGCACCGCATCACCGCTGCGGTCTGCCTGCCGCAGGATGCCGCCGGTCTCATCCGTGATGAAGGACGAGCCGTAGAACCGCAGTGCCGAGGTCTGACCGCCGTTTTCCTCACAGGGCCTCACTTCCTCCAGTCCGTAGCGGTTCGCTGCAATCACGGGCATGACATTCGCTGCCGCATGTCCCTGCATCGTCCGCTGCCAGTGCGGCATGGAATCGCAGTCGAGTATCGGTTCCGAGCCGATGGCAGTCGGATACAGTAAAAGCTCCGCACCGTTGACTGCAAGTGCCCGTGCCGTCTCCGGGAACCACTGATCCCAGCAGATGCCGACTCCGATGCAGCCGAATCTCGTCTGCCATGTCCGGAAGCCGGTATCTCCGGGCGTGAAATAAAACTTCTCCTGGTAGTAATGATCGTCCGGGATATGCGTCTTGCGGTATACACCGAGCACCTCGCCGTCTGCATCAATCACGGCAACGGAGTTGAACAGCCGGTTTCCGTCCCGCTCATAGAAGCTGACCGGAATGACGGCGGAAAGCTCCCTTGCAATGCCGGAAAAATGCATGACTGCGTCGTTTTCCTGCACTGGCTTTGCATAGCCGTAGTAATCATAGCGCCGCTCCTGGCAGAAATACTGCCGCTCAAACAGCTCCGGCAGCAAAATGACATTGGCGCCCTCTGCGGCAGCCTGTCTGACAAGGCGCTCTGCATTGGCAATGTTTTCCGCCACATCCCGGCTGCACTGCATCTGGACGGCGGAAACGGTGATCTTTCTCATAGTCTGGCTCCCTTCTGATAGGTATTCTGATACCAGCATGCGCTGACATCAGGCATGCGTCTTCCCTGCCGGGATCTGCTGGGTCAGGCAGTGGATATTTCCGCCGCCGACAATCAGTTCTCTTGCCGGAACCGGGATGACCTTCCGCTCCGGACACCACTGCTGCATCAGCTTTACAGCAAGCGCATCACTCTGCGCATTCTCACCGCCGAACTGCGGCAGGAGAACCGAGTGATTCGTGAAATAGAAATTGACATAGGATGCCGCCAGACGCTCCCCCGCTTCCCGTTCATCCTCGCCGGGTGCAAAGGTGAAGCCGTCCAGATCGTGCTGCGTGATGCACACCGGATGCGCCGGGACAGGCAGCTTGTGTACGGTCAGCCTCCTGCCCTTTGCATCGGTCACGCTCTCCAGATATGCCAGATCTGCGGCACTCATCGCATACTGCGGATCCGTCTTGTCATCTGTCCACGCCAGCACCGCCTCACCGGGGCGCAGGAAGGCGCACACATTGTCCACATGCTCGTTGGTCTCGTCGTTGTAAATTCCCCTCGGCAGCCAGAGGACTTTTTCGGCGCCGAGATACCGGCAGAGCCGCTCTCCGATCTGTGCACGGGAGAGCGACGGATTGCGCCCCTCCGACAGCAGACACGCCTCTGTCACCAGAAGCGTCCCCTCGCCGTCGGAATGCACCGAGCCGCCCTCCAGCACGAAATCCTGCGCATCAAAACGCCCGTACCCCAGATTGTGGCACAGCACAGACGCCAGCGCATTGTCCTCGGCATAATCGGCATAGAGCCCGTCAACCTCGCCGCCCCACGCATTGAAGCGCCAGTCCACGCCGGCAACATCCCCCGTTTCGGGCTGCACGACAAAGGTCGGGCAGGTGTCCCGTGCCCATGCGTCATTCTGCGGGATGGTCAGCAGTGTCACACGGTCAAGCAGTCCTGCATTCCGCAGGATCTCACGGCATGCACCAAGCTTCTCCGGGCTGACGACCAGGTACAGCAGCTCATCCGCCAGTATGCTCTCCCAGATCTTCACAAAGGACGGCATAGCGGGCGCCGCTCCATACGGCCACGAGCCGGGACGCTCCGGGAAAATCATCACTGTGGCTGCATGCGGCGCAAATTCGCCGGGCATATAATACCCGTCATGTTCCGGATTTCTCATGACAGTCTCTCCTTGAAATCGAAATAATGGAAGTGCCGGATGACCTCATAGCTCCCGTCCGTGTGCAGAATGCCGATGTCGGGCAGCGGCATGCCGTTGAACGTATTGTTCTTCACCATCGAATAGATCGCCATATCCTCAAAGCACAGCCGCTGTCCGATGGAAAGCGGCGCATCGAAGCTGTAATCCCCGATGCTATCACCTGCAAGACAGGTGCGGGAGCTGAGGCGATAGGTGTGCGCTCGCTCCTCCGGCTGACCGCTCCGGTAGAGCGGCGGACGGTAGGGCATTTCGAGCACATCCGGCATATGGCAGGCGGCAGATGCATCCAAAACGGCGATTTGCAGCCCGTTTTCCACAAGATCCATCACCTCTGTCACAAGATAGCCGGCATTCAGCGCAATTGCCTCGCCCGGTTCGAGATAGACCTGCACGCCGTAGGTCTCCTGCACATGCGTGATGAGCTTTTCGAGGAGCGGGATGTCATAGCCGGGCTTGGTGATATGATGACCGCCGCCGAAATTCACCCATTTCCTGTGGTACAGGTCGCTTCCGAAGCGCTCCTCCACCGCCCGGAGCGTGATCTCAAGCGCATCGGCGCCCTGCTCGCAAAGCGTGTGAAAATGCAGCCCCTCCACATCATCCGGGATGCCGTCGGGCAGATCGGCCGCCCGCACGCCCAGCCGGGAGCCCGGCGCACAAGGGTCATAGATCGGCTCGTCCTGGGTGGAGCACTCCGGATTGACACGCAGACCGATGCTCTTTCCGGCGCATTTTCCGGAAAACTGCGCAAGCTGCCGCAGGGAATTGAAATAGATATGATCGGCATACCGCAGAAGCTCGTCAAATTCATCGGGCTTATAGGCCGGTTCAAAGACATGCACCTCGCCCGGAAATTCCTCATGGCCGAGCCGGGCTTCATACAGGCCGCTTGCGGTCGTTCCGGCTAAATACTGCGCACAGAGCGGATAGACCGAGAACATCGAGAACGCCTTCTGCGCCAGCAGAATTTTACAGCCGGTGCGCTCCTGCACACCCCGCAGAATCTCCAGATTCCGCAGCAGCGCTTCCTCGTCCAATACATACGCAGGCGTGTGCTTTACCGTCTGCATGGCTCTTTCCTGGTTTGTCATAGATTACCTCATTTCACCGAAGTCTCATAGATTTCACGGTAGACCCCGCAGGTCTCCAGCAGTTCGGCATGCGTGCCCTGACCGACGCATTTTCCGTCCTCCAGCACGAGAATCAGGTCGGCGTGCATGAGCGACGTCGCCCGCTGCGAGATCACCACGGTCGTCATGCCCTTCCGCTCCGCAAGCGCCTTGCGCAGTGCAGCATCGGTTGCATAATCCAGCGCACTCATGCTGTCATCGAGGATGAGCATGGCGGGTTTTCCGGTGAGGGCCCGTGCAATTGTCAGGCGCTGCTTCTGGCCGCCGGACAGATTGCGCCCGCCCTGCACGAGATGGGTGTTCAGCCCGTATTGCAGCGCATCCACAAACTCTGCCGCCTGCGCCGTTTCGATGGCTTCCCGCATGGCTGCTTCATCCGCATCCGCATCTGCCATGCGCAGGTTCTCTGCAATCGTTCCGCTCAGCAGCACTGCCTTCTGGGGCACAACGCCGATACAGCGGTGCAGCGCACTGCTCCTGTAACTGCGGACATCCCTGCCGAACACCCGCACGGTGCCTGCTGTCGGGTCGTAGCTGCGGGAGATGAGCGAGGCAAGGGTGGATTTGCCGGAGCCGGTACCGCCGATCAGGCCAAGGGTCTGGCCTTTTCGCAGTGTGAAGCTGATGTCCTCCAACGCCGGATCGCCTGCGTCTGCGTAGCCGAAGGTCACATGCTCAAAGCAGATTGCCTCCTCTGCGGCAGGGTCAGGCGTTTCCGTGCCGTCCTGCATGGAGGACTGCGTTTCGAGCACCTCCGCAATGCGCAGCGAGGACGCCTGCGCCTTGGTGAGAATCTGGATCAGGTTGGCAAGCTGCACCATCGCCAGCAGAATCTGGGTCATGTAGTTGGCGAATGCCGTCAGATCGCCCTGTGAAAGCCGTCCCGTATCCACATGGATGCCGCCGAACCACAGCACCGCCACAATGCCAAGGTTCATAATGAGGAAGGTCAGGGGATTGAGCACGGCGGAAATGCGCCCTGCGGCAAGCATGCTGCGCTCCAGCCCGGCGCATTCCTCTGCAAAACGGGCGTTCTCCTCCTTCTGCCTGGCAAAGGCACGAATCACCCGTACACCGTCGAGATTCTCCCCCGTGCGGCGTGCGATACGGTCAAGGCGCTTCTGGTTGGCGCTGTACATGGGAATCGTCCGGTGCATGACGAAGTACAGCAGAATGCCCACAATCGGCGCAATCACAAGGAAAATCAGGGAAAGCTGCCAGTCGATCAGCAGCGACATGGCAATCGCACCCACAACCAGAAACGGCGCACGGGAGGCAAGCCGGATGAACATGTTGACACCGGTCTGCGAGGCGGCCACATCGTTCGTGATGCGG
Source organism: Oscillospiraceae bacterium (assembly GCA_017528675.1). GTDB lineage: Bacteria > Bacillota > Clostridia > Oscillospirales > Ruminococcaceae > UBA3855. The sequence continues at coordinate 5,591 of JAFXOO010000231.1, forward strand.
TTGATGAGCGTGGAACTGCCGAGCTTGTCCAGTTCAGTCTGTGAAAGCGTCTGGATGTGGCGGAATACCGCTGCCCGGACATCTGTACCATACCCGAAAGCACACCTTGCCGCCAGGTATTGGCAGGTCAGTGCAAACCCCAGTCCGCAGATGCCAAGTACAACAATCAGCCCGCACATTTTCCAGATATAGGGAACATTGCTCCCGCCGATGCCGTTGTCGATGATTCTTGCCATCACAACCGGAACAATCAGCTCAAAAACAGCTTCAAGCAGCTTGAACAGCGGGCCGAAAATCAGATACGGCACATAGGGCTTCAAAAAACGCAGCAATTTCTGCAAGCTTCAACATCCTTTCTGCCAGAGCATCAAGTATTCCTCGTCCGTTTCCCGGACGGTCACAAAGCCGGTTCTGCGGTACATGCGGACAGCGTAGTTCTCCTTCTGCACAGAGAGCGAAACCCGCCGGATCCCCCTGTCAGAGAGCATTTGCAGCATATGTTCCATCAATGCCGTACCGATGCCCTGTCCACGCCATTCAGGATAGAGCGAAATCGCAAGGGAAGGCGTTTCATCATCAAGATAGCCGTAATCGTGCATATACCGCACCCAGACTGCCCCGACAATCCTGCCGTCTGCTTCCGCACACAGACAGGCATCACCCGGATGTGAACCGAAGTTGCGGACATAGATTTGCAGAGCCTCGTCCTGTAAAATGTCCCTCGGCGGCGGCTCCACACCTTCGGGGATAAAAATGGCTTCATACAGAAAATCATCAAGCAGCGGATACTCCGTCTGCCGCATGGGCCGGATCTGGTAGTTCATAGCATTCTCCCTTCAGAATCGTTCATTTTTAATTATACATGATTTCCGGATTTTTTGCAAGCCCTTTGCATAATCTGCGCAGGATCGGCCATCCTAACAGCGGAGGTGTTTAGCTTGAAAAAAATGTACAGCAAAGAAGCCGCTAAAAAGTCCGGAAAACTGAGCTTTTTCCTTGTCATGATGCTCTGCACAGCGATGATCGGCGCATCCTGCTGGTTCGCTTATACACAGACAGCACGGGACATCACGCTGGAAATTGACTCCATCACCGACATGAACAACCGGATTGCAGCGGCCGTACCGGAAACCAATGTGCCAAAGCCCGAAACCAATCTGCCCTCAGAAACCACAGAACCAAGGGCTGCCCGTGCTGTGACACCGGCAGTAAAGCCCACTGAGGCCTTCACACAGCCGGTTACAGAACCGATGGAACCGCCGGTGGAACAGACTGCTGCGCCTGCTGAGCCTGTGCAGATTCCAGCAAGAATGCCATGCAACGGCGAAATCTTGCAGCCATATTCCAACGGAGAGCTGGTAAAGTCTGCCACAACCGGCGTCTGGCAGACACACAACGGCGTGGACATTGCAGCCGCCGCAGGAGATCCGGTCTATCCGATGGAGCCGGGAATCGTGACCGATATCGAGGAAAATGCGCTCTGGGGCATCTGTATTGTAATCGACCACGAGAACGGTATGTATTCCCGGTATTGCGGGTTGGCACCGGGTCTTGAGGTCAGTGAGGGAGATCAGGCAGACCCGAACGAGCCGATCGGTTATGTCGGAAACACCGCAGAAATCGAAAGCGCCTTACCGCCTCACCTGCATTTTGAGGTACGGCAGGGCGAGCACCTGGTTGACCCTGTGAGCTATCTTGGAAATCTCGGACGATAAAAAAGCTCCCTGCGGGGCATTCCGCAGGGAGTCTACTTAGAAAAGCAGTGAAACAGCGCATTTTCGGCAGCATTACTGTTGCATGGCATTGACACGCCGGGCAATAAAGTCCCGGACTTCCTCAGGCTTCATGCCAAGAACAACGCCGAATTCCTGGAACATGAGTGACTCCGCATTGCGCATGGCAGTATCGTCCATTGAGGAAAGGCGCTTCCCGCTCGCTTCGGTATCCAGCTTGCGGAAATAGAGCGAGGAAATCATCTGCACAAGCGCTTTCTGGTCATCGCCCTTCATGATTTTGGAATACTGCTCACGGCGCTCACGGCAGTTCTCTGACAGAATCGTGCTTTCATCGTCAGCAGAGCGTGGCATCGTATCAATGAGGTTCAGAACCTCCTCTCTGGAAAGCAGCCGGCGCAGCTTGTGATCTGCGGTACTGACCGGAATGTAGTAGGTAGAATTGGGATCTCCGAGTGGTTTGAGCTTGTAGTAGAGAATCTCTGTTATGCCGTCAGGGCTCTGGGTTTCCTCGGAGATCACCTGACACACACCTGCACTTTTGTACACAACATAGTCATTGATCTGAAGATTCATAGCAGTTCTCCTTTAGGTTTATAGCTGGTAGTTTATCAACAGTTTCCCATTTATAGTATACCATATTTCTGTCAGAAATGTCATAGACTTTTTTAACAAAAAAGCACATTGATAATTCCTACAAAAATAACAAAACCGCCTCCCAAAGGAAGCGGTTTTGAACATGCCGGCACCTATCTAATTTTCCAGGCCGTGACCAGCCAAGTATTTTCGACGTAAAAGAGCTTAACTGCCGTGTTCGGAAAGGGAACGGGTGGAACCTCTTTGCCATCGGCACCGACTGAGAACAGAACAAAGGATAATGCA
>JAFXOO010000232.1 GCA_017528675.1 Oscillospiraceae bacterium
CACGGTCACACGCTTTGCGACCATGACGGCGGAATAGAAGCCGACGCCGAACTGACCGATGATCTGCTGATCGTCACCGAGCTCATTGTCCTTCTTGAATGCAAGAGAACCGGAGCTTGCGATGGTGCCGAGGTTCTGTTCAAGCTCCTCAGCGGTCATGCCGATGCCGTTGTCGGTCACGGTGATGGTGCGGGCATCCTTGTCGAGATCAATGCGGATCTCGAAATCATCCTTGCTCATGCCGACAGAATCATCCGTCAGGGAGCGGAAATACAGCTTGTCGATCGCATCCGATGCGTTGGAGATCAGCTCACGCAGAAAAATCTCCTTGTGAGTGTAGATCGAATGGATCATCATATCGAGCAGTTTTTTGGATTCGGCCTGAAAAGCCTTGGTTTCCATAGTAACATCCTCTTTCTACAGCATAATTTTAGCACTCAGGAAGCCGGAGTGCTAATCTTGATTTTATTATACACCATTCTGTCAGCTTTGTCAAGGGGGTGAATATGAAAAGTATATGAAAAGCCCGCCGCAGCAGCGTAGCACAGGGGATTTCGCCGTCTGCGGACGGCGACCGGCTTTTTGAAAAGCCGGGTCAGAAGCTTTTGAGTCCGCTCCACGCCTTCAGGAGTGGTTCTTTGACAGAACGAAACGCCCCGTCATTGCGGGGCGTTTGTCTCACATGATAAACCAGTTTTCCGGGCGGAAGCACCAGGCAAGCACTGCCCCCAGCCAGGTCAGCAGCGGGCTGCAAAGCATCAGTGCCACCTGCTCCAGGTGACGATGGCCGTATTGCAGATTCACCGCCAGCAGAAACGTCAGTGCCAGAACCGGCACCATGATGAGCAGCACAGGCTTTACCCCGCCCCGCATCATCAGAATGCTGATGCCGATCATGACCGCTGATACAATATAATTAAACAGCATTCCGTAATGCATCCGGTCGTCGTTCGTCTTGCCGATCAGCAGCGTTATCATCCCCGCCGCCTCCAGCACCACGCCGGCAAGCAGCGTCACGGAAATGCTCACCAGCCCTGTGTGCGTCAGGTGTTCCGGATACCGGGTCAGCCAGTAGACGCCGCCCCCTTCCAGGAGCATCAGCAGCAGCGGAAGCATGCAGGCAAGTGCTGTATATTTTGTCATCCTGCGCATGATATCCTCTCCCTGTTCTCTCTGAATTCTCTCTTTTTCTCTCTGTCTTATTATAGCACCTGCCGCCGGATTTGTCCGTGCCGGGAAACAGAAATTATTGGAATGTTCACATTTATTGTGCAATATGCACAAAAAATGTGTATGATTTTCTGCGCTTACACAATAGATTTATCAATCGAAATGTGCTATAATTATTTTGTGACGAACGCATTCAAACCAATTTTCATGCGTCAAGTAAGGAGGAAGATCATCATGATTTATCGTGCTACACAACTTGTTTACGACTTTTTTATCGAGAAAAACGTAAAATGCTCCATCAGCGAGGGCGAAAGCTCCAGCACTGTCCGTGCCGGTATCAACGGCGACAACTGCACTTTCGAAATGCTGTTCATTTCCCGTGACAATGACAACGATGTGTCTGTCCGGATCTTTGACCTTTGCCGTTTCAAGGACGCCAAGCGTGCCGCTGTGCTTGAGGCCTGCAACAAGTGCAACTGTTCCTACCGCTTTGTACGTTTCACCGCTGATGACGATAACACAGTCACTGTTTCGTTTGATGTTCCGGTTGAGACTGCCAACCCCGGTGAGGTGTGCTTCGAGATCTTTGCCCGCTGCATGAATATCGTAGACGAGTGCTATCCGGATATCATGCGTGCAATCGTATCCTGACCGGCGCACTGCATTACAGCTTTTTACAGAGTCCGCATGACAGCGGGCTCTTTTTTTGGCATTTTTCGTCCGATGCCTACGGTTCGGCTGCGTTTTTTGTGAAATGTGCTGCAAAATCAGGAAAGATTTTCTATAAATATTTGATAGCATTTTTTTGAAATATATGGTATAATAAAAGAGAATCTGGATGCAGGATGATTCTGCCCTCTCTCTGCAGTACCTCGCAAATTCCTGATCGCTCATGACCTGCTCATCAGTATGCCTGTCTTCCTCCATATACTTGCCGTATCTGGCGCATTGTTCCTCTGTGAGGATGATGTCCCTGACAAGC
>JAFXOO010000233.1 GCA_017528675.1 Oscillospiraceae bacterium
CACCGGATGCCGCTTCAGAGGTATCCTCAGACGCCGCCTCAGACGCTGTTTCTTCGCTGACGGCTCCGGAAGCCTCGTCCTGCGCAGAAAGCTCGGCATCAGGCCGCAGCTCCTCCCAGGTCAGGTTTGCAACCGTGTCATACAGATTCCGGTGCAGTGTGCGTACATTCTCACTCATACCGCTCAGATCCTTGCCGTTGAAGCTGCATGTGCCTGCCTGTGCATCCATCTCCATCGTGAAGGAAACATCATCCACCTGTACCTCCAGGGAGCGTGCATCGGAATAGTTGAGCATCACGAGCCGGTCAATCAGCAGTTCCTCCGGCTTCAGTTCGAGGAAGCTGCCGGTCTGTGCATCCATAGAAGCAACCTGCCCGCTGGCCTTGTTGAGGACATACCAGCCGCCGCCGGTCTTGTCCTGCGGCGCAAAGAGAAGCTCGTCCGTGACATCATCTGACTTGACAACCAATGTATAGGCAGGATTGTCAAGGCCGTAGGTCTTCAGATCCTCCGGGTTCTCTGCGGTGGCCACAAAGCCGGAATACTCTGTGCGGGTCAGGGAGGTGAGCATGGAGCTGACCAGTGCGGAGCTTACATTGGCATCCTTCAGCGGCGCATTCATCACCCACAGGCCGTCTTTTTTCACCAGGTCAACAACGGTGTCGCTGCCCTTCTCCAGGCAGAATGCATTGATCGAGACATCAAGACTCCGGAGCATGCCACGGTTTTTGAGGTAGTTCATACCGCCCCGGAGCGTTTCACCCTCGCTGTAATCCACTGCGTAGATGTAGTTCTCATCCGGGCGCTTTACATACCAGTATTCCTCCGTGACAGAGGCATTTCCGACACAGAGCGTGTAGGCGGTATTCCCGCTTGCACAGGTGACAACAACGGGATTGTCCAGACCGTAGGAAGCGAGCTTTTCCGGATCGGCTTCCACCTTCTGGTAAGCAGTAAGGTCGCACATATACGTTACAACAGCGGTGACATATGCTGTGTTCAGACGGATTTCATCCGGATAATCGGTTTCTGCCAGCTCCCATTGTCCGGAGCCTGCTGCTATCTGGAAATGGCCCTCGCTGTTGTCGATGGTGACGCTGTCAATGGAGTCCGGATCGAACTGAAAGAGCTGCAAGGCATCCTTTTCCGCCTGCGAAGCGGTTTCCTCAGCGGTCTTGGAACGGTCAACGGCAACATAGCCGATAATCGCTGAGATCATCAGCATTACCAGAGCACCGATCGTCACAAGTAATTTTCTGGAACTCATGAGTACCTCCTCTTGAGCCATACGCCTGCGCCTACAAGTGCCATGCAGAAGGGCACAACCACAAAGAGAATGTTGGTGGTATTGGCTTCCTGTTCTGAGTTCAGGCGCAGACTGTCAAGTCCACGCTCCTTATCTTCAATGCCCATATCCATATCCAGATCGCTGTCGTACATCCAGGAGAAGACGGAAAGCGTCAGATTGACAGGGATGATCATGTAATCCTGCTGGACATTGGTGTCGTCGATGAATTCCGCATTGCCCATGACCATGATCTTGGCATTGTTGCGGCGGACACTTTCGGCATACATGGCAAGATCCAGCACCTGGCCTTCGATGTTCTGTGCGGACGGACTGTCACCGCCGCAGATCTCGCCCACAGCCGTTGCAATGGGGTTGCCAAGGGCATCGTAGGAGGTGGAGACTGTCTGGAGCAGCGAACCGGAGGTGACGGTATTGTCGGCCGTGCCGGAACTGCCAAGGAGCTGGTAGAAGCTGCGGGTGTTGCTCATGAAGGGCACAATGCCGGCATCCACGGCATCCGCAATCTCGGAGGTCAGGTCAACTTCGTCCTCGGAACGCACCACATTGCACCGGAAGGTGTAGGGGTCGCCGTCGATATGGAGTGACTTATCGGTCTCGGCAACGATGTCGTAATCCATGGCCAGGCCGAAGCTTTCAAGCATGGATTCGATGTTCTTATAGCGGATCTTTTCTTCGTTCGGGGACATCCAGAAGCAGATGTTGCCGCCCTGGTCGAGGTAGGCGTTGAGCTTGCGCAGCTCATCGTTGGTGATGTCCTTCTGGGGGGCTGCGAAGATCAGGATTGCAGCGTTGTCCGGAACGCTTTCGTTCATTGAGAGGTCGAGCGGCTCAGCGGCGTAGTTGCGGTTGTTCAGGTTTTCCTGAAGCTTGGTATAATCCGCAGCAATCGTCTTTTCGCCGTGGCCGGTGATGAAGTAGATCACGGTGTCCCGGCCGGTCACAACGGAATCAATGGCGCCGGTGATGTAGTTCTCGCCGGAGAAGAAGGCAGCATCCCGGATGCGCTGGCCATCATCATTGGTGGTGTAGCTGTCCTTGTACATGGTATTGGCGGGAATACGCTTGTATCTTTCCTCACAGCAGACTACCATGTCGCCGCTTGAAAGCTTGAAGCCGCCGTCTTCCTGGAGCTTCTTGACGAGATCGGGGTCAGAGTCCGGCTCGAAATCAATGAAATTGATCTTATCACACGCCTCATATTCCCGCAGGGAGCGGTAGAGTGCCATGCTCTCGGTATCGGTGGACAGGACATCCATATCCATCAGGAAGTAGAAATCAACCGTCTTGTCAAGATTCCTGAGATATTCCTTGGTAGTATCAGTCAGCTCATACATGTTCGAGGGGGTCATATCCCACACGATGTTCAGCCGGCTTGCAAGCAGGTTGAGCGGAATCGCAATTGCAAGTACCAGTGCGGCCAAAATCAGCGCAAAGGAAGCGGAACGGAAGCTTTTCTGGTTTTTCTTCTGCTGCTTGGCAGCAGGTTTTTTTGCCGGCGCCTTAACCGGCTTCTGATTCTCTGCCATATGTTTTCCTCCTTAGCTGCGGCTATAGCGGCGTTTCTCGATGGCAATGATGATCCAGCAGATCACCACAACGGCGGCGCTGAGGAAGAAGATGAGATCCTCAAACCGGAACATGCCCTCCGAGAAATAAATGAATCGGCGCTGCATGGAGAACCATGTGATGAGCGAATTGAGCTTCGGATAGGCAGCTACCAGCCTCGTGGCACCGAACAGATCGAGGAACAGCAGGCCTTCCATGATGATTTCGCCCAGAATGGCAGCGATGATGGCGTTGCCGGTGAGCTGGGAGAGCAGCATGCCGACGGCGATGCAGACCAGCCCCCACAGGAAGAAGCCCAGGTACGCACAAATGAGCGAGGACCACTGTACTGCGCCGGTGGCGGCAATGTAAATCGGGAAGAACAGCGATGTCAGCATCATGAACAGATAAACCGTCACAACTGACAAGAACTTCGCCAGGACAATTTTCGGCACGGAAAGCGGACTCGACAGCAGCAGCACCTCTGTGCCGCCCCTGCGTTCATCGGCAAACGAGCGCATGGTCAGGATCGGGATGATGAAAATGAAGTAGAAGAAGTTGTTGTAGAAGATGTTCGGGAACGAGAATTTCAGCGTATTGGAGTCCATATCGGCAATGGCGCTGATGAAGCTCACCGAGAAGATGAACATGAACAGCGACGCCAGCACATACGCAAACGGCGAAAAGAAGAAGGATTGTAATTCCTTTTTATATAGTGCAAACATGACGGCCTCCTATTCTTTGTCTGCTTCGGCAGGAAGCTCCGGGGTTTCGTTGAGGAGATCCTGCAATGTAGAGCCCTTTTTGCCCTGCGAAGTGATCTTGAGGAACACCTGCTCCAGCGTGAGCTTAGCCATGGACATCTCTGCGATGTTGATTTTGTTGGCAACGAGCACAGACATGATCTCGCTGCGCACATCCTCGCTTTCAAGCTCAACCTTGCAGGTGAACCGGTTTTCACCGGCTGCGCTGATGTCGCTGATGTCACCGACGCCCCGGATATCCTTGAGCAGGCGGATGGTCTGCTTCTGGTCACCCTCCACGGTGAGGTTGAGCTGGGTGTCCGCCATCAGGCTGCGTTCGAGATTGTCGATGGAGTCAATCGCAAGGATTTCGCCCTTGTTGATGATGACAACACGCTCGCAGACTGCGCTGATCTCTGCCAGGATGTGGGAGCTGAAGATCACGGAATGATCCTTGCCAAGCTCCCGGATCAGTGCACGCACCTCACTGACCTGCGCCGGGTCAAGACCGACGGTCGGTTCGTCGAGAATGAGCACCTTCGGGTCACCGAGCAAAGCCTGTGCAAAGCCCACACGCTGCTTGTAGCCCTTCGACAGATTACGGATGAGCCGGCGGCGCATGTCTGTGATGTTCAGCCGTTCCATGGCAGATTCGACCTGCGTCCTGACCTCTCCACGCTTGACACCCTTGAGACCGGCACAGAAGCGCAGATATTCCTCAACCCGCATATCCGGATAAACCGGCGGGATTTCGGGAAGGTAGCCGATGCATTTCTTGGCATCCGCAGCCTGCTCGGTAATATCAAAGCCGTTGACCGTGACGGTGCC
>JAFXOO010000234.1 GCA_017528675.1 Oscillospiraceae bacterium
GTTGCAGTCTGCCTTCTATGGTAAATGGCATGGTGTTCTGATAGTCAAAGCGGATGCCCTTTTTCGAGAGCTCCCGCAGATAGGGCGTGATGGGACGTTCCGGCAGCCGTCCCTGCCCGTGAAATTCCGTCCTGATGCCGAGTGCTGCTGCAACGGGAATGAGAAAGCGCAGTGTTGAACCGCTCTCACAGCAGTCAGCGGAGGCACTTTCACCAGGGGCGGTGATGCCGGTCACGGTGAGGGCAGTGCCGTCCGCACAGCAGGATGCGCCGAATGCCTGCATGACAGCGCAGGTTGCCTCGATGTCCTTTGAACCGGAGACACCGGTCAGATGCGATGTCCCCTCGGCGAGTGCTGCGCAGATAATCGCCCGATGCGCCATACTCTTGGAAGCGGGAACAGAAACGGTTCCGGCAAGCAGATGCGGTTTGATGATAAGATCCATACAGTCCTACCTTTCAAAGAGCCGGCAGAAGTCATGGTACGGTGCTGTCTTAATGTGTGCCGTGCCGATGGGACTGCAAGTGATATAGCGGATGTCGGCGCCGAGCCGCTTCTTGTCGTGGCCGCAGAGGGGCAGGAGCTTCGAGAGCGGCGCTTCGACCTGGGTCGGCAGACCATAGCGTTCACAGCAGGCTGCCAGGCGCTCGTAATCCTCCGGACTGCCGTTGAACTTCGTCATCAGGCACATGCCCGCAGCAACAGCACAGCCGTGTGTGTAGGTTTCGTAGTGGTAATAGGCTTCAATTGCATGGCCGATGGTATGGCCGAAATTCAGAATCATGCGCAGCCCGGTGTCATGCTCATCCTCGGCAACAACATCCCGCTTGACAGAAACGCAGGCAGGGATGATCTCGTCAAAATGCGCCTGCACGGTGTCGAGGTCGCACGCACAGAGCAGATCAAAGAGCTTCGGGTCAGCGATCATACCGTATTTGATGACCTCGCCCATGCCATCCGTGAGGAAGGTACGGGGGAGTGTCTGAAGGGTGTCCGGGTCGCAGAATACGGCATCCGGCTGGTAGAAGGCGCCGACGAGGTTCTTGCCCTCCGGGAGGTCGATGGCGGTCTTGCCGCCGACGGACGAATCCACCTGTGCCAGCAGCGAGGTCGGAATCTGGACATAGCGCACGCCCCGCAGATAGGTCGCCGCCGCAAAGCCCGTGAGGTCGCCCACAACGCCGCCGCCGAGCGCAATCAGGCAGTCGGCACGGGTGATGTCATGCTTGCAGAGGAAGCTGTAGATTTGCAGCAGCGTGGTGCTGCACTTTGAAGCTTCGCCGTGCGGAAACACGAACTTGACGGCTTTCAGGCCGGCATCCGTGAGAGCGGCGATGAGCTTGTTGGAATAGAGCTTGTCCACATTGTCATCGGTGATGATGGCGCAGGTCGTGCCGGCGATGAGATCCTCGATCAGCGGGCCGCATTTCGAGAGAATCCCCCGCTCGATGTACACATTGTAGGCGTCCCTGACGGGTATGTGAATGGTGTTCATGGTGATTCCTCCCAGGTGAATTGATAAATTTATGTCTATTACTATGATACCCGTTTTTCAGGGATTTGTCAAGGGGCGGGAGGGGAAAATGAGATGCCCCCTGCGCAGGGCAGGGGGTGGAAGGCTTATTTATGAACAAAATCCGTGATCTTTGCATCCTCTTGTCCTGCACCGATGGCAGCGGAATAGATCAGGATGACGGCGGCATCGGAGGCATTGACCGTGGAGTCTTCGTTGACATCGGCGGCCTTGATCTGCGCTTCTGTCAGGCCGAGCTCACCGCCAGCGCCGGCGGCAGCGGATGCGATCAGGACGGTTGCGGCATCAGAGGCGTTGACGATGGTGTCGCCGTTCACGTCACCGAGCTCAGTAGTTTCCACTGCGTCACCTACAATTCTGATCCATCCATCTACACCTTCAATGTTATAGGTGATAGATGTAAGTTGGTTTTGGCAGAATGCAACATCCTTACTAGAAGGATTTTTTGTACTGAAACTGATATTATACTGATCACCAGACTGAGCATTATCAGGAATCTTGACCATGAATAATGCAAGTCTCATAGATTCGCTCATCGGTTTGACGGAAAAATCACTAAACCAAAGCAATCCTGATGGATAGGCTTTCTCATCTATACATCGAGACGGTCTTTCTCCTCCCTTTTCCTCTGCTACATCAAGATCGGAGACATACTCATATGTGCAACGACCGTCAATAGTAATACCAAATCCATAGTCAGTATAGCCACTTTCCAGCGTATCCGTCCTGACATAAATCGGAACAGGATTCTTAGAAGCGATTTTAATGTCATTGATATCCAGTTCCTTCTGATCTATTTTTATTTGAAATGTGCTGTCGATAATAGCAGGCTCGGTTGCAGGCTCAGTTGTAGGCTCTGTAGGTGCATTGCCTAGAGATGAGAAAGTGCAATAATAGTTTGCATTATAGGTATAAGTCTGCGCTGCCGTACCTTTGTATCCAACAATTTCTATATGTTCGAAAGCATAATAGCCGATATTTGCCACTTTTTCTGATAAAGTAACCGAAGTAAGCATAGGACAGCTCATAAAAGCTTTTTTTCCAATGCTTGTCACGGTATTTGGGATTTTGACAGAGTTTAGATGAGGACACTTATCGAATGCACAATCTCCAATATTTGTCACTCCGTCCTGTAGGATCACAACAGTGATTTCTTTTCCCCACGGAGCTAATGTAAAAATAGGATCATAATTTGTCATTTCGCCTGTACCGCATATTGTCAGTGTCCCATCTGTTTCAAGTTCCCATGTCAGGTTTTCTCCACAGGTGCCTGAAGCAGGCTCGGTGATTTCAAGTGCTTTAAAAGGAATTCTATTACTGGTAGCAAAATGATGAGCTTTTGAACCTTTATAGCCATAGATAGTTAGACTATCGCAATCTTTAAATGCTCCATAGTCTATTCTAACACTGTCAGGAATAGTAGCAGAAGATAGACTGGGACAATTCCAAAACGTTCCCTCATAAATTATATCTATACTGCTCGAAAAGAGAACAGATGTCAAGTAGGGATAATTCATAAATGAACATGCTTTGATTTTCGTCAAGCCTTCATTAAAAATTATTGAAGTAATTTTATCTTTCCAAGGACTAATTGCTCCTGTTGAATCCAATTCACCTGTACCGCTGATTATCAGTGTTCCGTTTTCATAAAGCACCCATGTCAATTCTGAACCGCATAAGCCGGTATCAAGTATAGTTGGCTTAGAAGGGTATTTTTCTTGCTCAATCACTGCGAATGGGATGACATTTTCAATTGCATAAGTCTGTGCAGAAGATCCCTCACATCCGTAGATGAGAAAAGATCTAAAGGAATCAATTGCATTTGCTCCAATGCTGGTTACGCTTGGCGGGATGGTGATGGATAAGTGTGCGCAGCCGGCGAAAGCACATTCCCCAATACTTGTTACACCCTCTGGAATTGTTACAGATGTCAAATCAGTGCAATCTTGAAATGCGCCATTTCCTATGCTTGTAATGCTATTCGATATGGCGACAGATGTCAAGCTACTGCAACCATGGAACGCATAATCGCCTATGCTTGTTAATCCATCTGAAAGAATTATGGATTTGACTTTTGTGCCCCATGGAGATTTTTTGAACATATGTGCATAGTTGTTCATGTCTCCTGTTCCACTAATTGTCAGCGTCCCTTCCTCATCAAGCGTCCATGTCAAGTTTTCGCCGCATGTTCCGCTTGTTTCCGCTCGTGCGATCAAAGTAACTGTTTCCGACAAGGCTAACATTGGAGTTATTGTTCCAAACATCACCAAAGCCGTCAATACCGCTGCAATTCTCTGTTTCATAATCTCCCCTCCAATTTCAAAATCCCACATCGCCGTGGTGTTATCTCTACTATACCATGATGCGTGAAAAAACACAAGCATAGGTGATGAAAGTTCACATTCTTTGTTAGTTTAGCACATATCTTGAACCGCTGTTTTGTGCAACCATCTCCCCGAAAAAAACTCTTGACAACCCCGCCCAAATGTGCTATAATACTACCATACAAATGCAACGACGGAGAGAAGTAGCACCGGAGATCACTCCCAGTGAGTGCGGGAGAGTGGAAACCGCACAGCAGAGCCGATGTGAATAACACTCCCGAGCAGCAGGCTGAACGCCCTTCGGGGTCAGTAGGTGCGCCGTGGGCTGTGCGTTAAACAGCAGACGCTTATTCGAGCGGTCGAGTGGCTGCGCAGGAGAACTGCACGGCAATTCAGGTGGTACCACGAGAGCATAGCTCCCGTCCTGATGTTACGTCAGGACGGGATTTTTTCGTCCTGCAACAGATTTTCGGAAAGGAAGTTTTCACATGAAGCACATCGACATCAAAAACATTTTCAGCGACCCCGCCTACATCGGCCAGGAGGTCACCGTCTGCGGATGGGTGCGCACCTCCCGCAATTCCAAGACGATGGCGTTCATCGCCCTGAATGACGGTACATCTCTGCCGCATCTGCAAATCGTCATCGACAAGGCAACCGGCATCGCCTTTGAGGATGCCATGCCCGGCGGCACCTCCGTCAAGGTGGTCGGCACGGTCGTGGAAGCCCAGAACGGCGGTGTGGAGATCAATGCTAAGGAGATCACCGTCCTCGGCACCTGCCCGCAGGAGTATCCGCTGCAAAAGAAGCGCCATACCCTTGAATTCCTGCGCACAATGCCGCATCTGAGAGGCCGTACAAATACCTTCAACGCCGTGCTGCGGGTGCGTTCGGTGCTGGCGGAGTCCATCCACCGCTATTTCCAGGAGCGCAACTATGTCTATATCAACACGCCGCTCATCACCGGCTCTGACTGCGAGGGTGCCGGCGAGATGTTCCA
>JAFXOO010000235.1 GCA_017528675.1 Oscillospiraceae bacterium
CAGGCGTGGTGTTGTGACAGACCGCCCGCCGCAGTCAGCGAAATGCCAAGAGCGCTGACCACCGGCACCGCAAACGCAAACCCGACAGCCTGCCAGAGGATTCTGCCATAGAGGGGCGCTGTGCCGAAGATGCCGGCGGCAAAGGGCAGCCAGATGGCACCGGCGAGCATGGCTGCCGAAACCAGGACGGCGCCGATCAGCTTCCCGTTCGAGAAATAGCGCACGTTCAGGAGCGTGCCATGCTCGGATTTGCACTCAAATACATGGATGAGCTGCGATGCCACGAGCGTCAGAAGCGCCGCTGTCCGGGCTTCCGTGAGCGTTCCGCCGAAGCGCAGCGCCGTGCTGAACGAGCCGAGTGTACACAGCCCGATCAGGATGCCCCGCCAGATAATCCGGCTCAGCAGACCGCCTGCAAAGAAGCTCTCGCCGGGTTTGCGGGGCGGAATGCGCATCACATCCGGCTCCGGCGGTTCGAGGCCGAGTGCAATTGCCGGCAAACCGTCTGTTGCCAGGTTCACCAGCAAAAGCTGCACCGGCAGCAGCACCACCGGCATTCCCATCAGGATGCCCAGCAGCATCGTGATGACCTCTCCGATGTTGCAGGAGAGCAGATAGCGCACGAATTTGCGGATGTTTGCGTAAATCGCACGCCCCTGCTCCACCGCCGAAACCAGCGTCGCCAGGTTGTCGTCCATCAGAATCACATCCGCCGCCTGGCGTGCCACATCTGTGCCGCTTTTGCCCATCGCAACGCCCACATCCGCTTCCTTGATCGCCGGTGCGTCGTTTACGCCGTCGCCTGTCATCGTCACAATCCGCCCGGAGCGTCGGAATGCCCGCACCAGCCGCAGCTTGTGGCCGGGATTCACCCGTGCAAAGACCGAAATCTTCGGCAGGCGCCGGTCAAGCTGCTCCTCCGTCATCAGGTCAAGCTCATCGCCCGTCACTGTCTCTCCGCCCCGCAGCAGTCCCGCTTTGGCGGCAATGGCAGCGGCAGTTTTTTTGTGGTCGCCTGTAATCATGACCGTGCGGATAGACGCCGCTGCGCACTTCCGGATGGCATCCCTCGCTTCCTTGCGGGGCGGGTCGAGCATCCCGGCAAGCCCCAGAAATGTCAGCCCCGTGCCTGCATCGAGCGTGTCACTCGCCTTTTCGGCAAATGCCAGCACCCGGAGCGCCTGTGCGGAGAGTGCCTCTGCCTGCTCCGTGATGCGCCGGCGCAGGGCTTCCGTCAGCGGCACATCCCCCGCTTCCGTCCGGGCAAAGCTGCACCGTCCGAGCAGGACATCCACCGCACCCTTCATGCACAGCAGCCGGTCACGCCCCTTCTGCATCAGCACCGCCATGCAGCGGGTGCTGCTGTCGAACGGCTCCTCCGAAATGCGCAGAAATCCGAGCGTCTGTGCAGAAATGCCCGCCTTTGCCGCCGCCACGAGCAGCGCTGTTTCCGTCGGGTCGCCCACCGTCTGGCAGCGGCCGCTCTCCGTGACCGTCAGCTCTGCATTGCTGCACAGCACGCCGCACCGCAGCAGCGCCGCCAGCGGGGCATCCTGCGGGAGGGAGGTGCCGACGGCATAGGACTTGCCGCAGGTGACAATCTGTGTGACGGTCATGCGGTTTTCGGTGATAGATCGGAAGAG
>JAFXOO010000236.1 GCA_017528675.1 Oscillospiraceae bacterium
GCCTTGTCGAGTGCTGCGGTGTAGAATTCATACTCCTTGGTACCCTCCTGGATTGCCTTGGAGGGAGAAAAATCAGTTTTCTGGCTGTAGGTCGTTTCGTTAAAGGCCAGGCTGTCGCCTGCCTTATAGCCTGCGAAATCATTCGGCACATTCAGGTGGAAAGAGCAGGTCACGAGGCCGCCCTTTGCAGCCCACTCTGCCATCCGGTCAGAAGCGCCGTCCTCGCCGAAGCATGAAGTGATCGGGTTGCAGGAATTGCCGAGGTCGAAACCACGGATTGCCGGGAGTTTGCCGGTCTTTTCCTTGATATAATTGAACTCGGTCTCCTCGGTATGAGGGCCGCCGTGATAGATCTCCTGCTGGCCGGAGAGGATATTCTTGCCGTAAACGCTGGCAAGATATGCCATCAGCTTTTTGGTTTCCTCAGTTGCATCCGGGTCGCATGTATTAGTCTGTGTCGCCTTGATTTCGCTCATGGTGGCCTCTTCTACCGTGATGTAGTCAAAATTCGTCCAGCCCCAGCTTCCCTTAATGGTGATGGTATTCTCGCCGGCATTCAGCTTCACGTTGCCGAAATTCAGCTCAGACCACTCCGGGTTGAGCGGGAAGCTCATCTGTCCCTGATCCACGCCGATGACCACAATATTCTGGATCTTGTCACCGCCGAAATCATTCTGATAGCAGATCTTCAGCGTATACATACCAGCCTTTTCTACCGTGACGGGAATGTCGATCACATCGCCGTTGTCCTCCAGATACATATAGCCATCACCGGAAAAGCCAGCAACATCGGTCTTGACGCCGCCGGTACCGGTCAGGGTGCCGGTCTCGGCCTCGATCTTGGTCGCTGCTGCGGATGTCGTGAACGGCACCATCAGCATGGAATTCGCAGCGATCACAGAAGCGATCACGGCTGCAATCTTCTTTAACTTCATAAAAAGCCCTCCCTTTTTTCTATCAAGCAGAACACAAAGTGCAGTTTATGTTCTTTACTTAAATTTACTTTATTAGTATACCACGAATTAACTAATTTTTCAAGGGCAAATTTTACGCTTTATGCAAATTGTATAGTATTTTTGTGCAATATAAACAATCAAATCAGAATAGAAAACCCCCTGACTATTGTCAGGGGCAAAATGGGCGTTATTCACTTTCGTCTGCAATAGCGATGGTAAGCGTTACAGTATCGCCGTTTTTCACCATCGTGCCGGGGGCTATGCTCTGGGCAATGACCGTTCCGGGCAGCTCATCCGAAGGCTCCTCGACACAAAATGTGACAATTGCATTGTCTTTCAGTATCCTGAGTGCTTCTTGCATATTCAGACCGAGGCAGCTTGGCATGGGAATTTCTGGGGTAGCAACATACAATGTTACTTCTGAGCCATATGGAATTACTGCACCAGCGGACGGCTCTGTGCGGATAACATGGTTCTGTTCCACATCAGTACTCTGCGAATACTCCACATCAAACCGGAAGCCTTCCTCTGCAAGTATTTCCTGTGCTTCCTCGCATTCGATGTCTTTCAGATCCGGTACCGTTACCATATCATTGGGAACCGCAACGGTCAAAGTCACGGTCGTTCCGCTTTTCAGTGTTGTTCCGGCAGGAATGCTTTGTGCGATCACTGTCTTAGCCGGTTGATCCGATGTGACATATTCGGGCTCTACGTTTAATTCATAGATTTCCAGCAGTTCTTTCGCTTGTTCATATTTCAATCCATTCACATCAGGCATTTCGTCATTCAGAACACCCGTTGAAACATAGAGAACCACGATCGAATCTTGCTCATAGATCTCTCCTGCCTTCGGGTACATTTCAAAGACAGAACCTGCGGAAATCTCAGCATTTCTATCATATTTTATTTCGACCTGCATCCCCATCTGTTCCAGTATTTTAGACGCATACTCGTACCGATAACCAGTCAGATCCGGGACGGTAACGGCATCCGCAGGTAGGGCGGTCACGTCCTCGATTTCCGTCTCTTTACTTTCCTCTGTCACTGCCGTCCGCGGATCGAGCTCTGGCTGCTCAGCGGTGCGTTGCATCATAACGATCATTCCTGCCGGTACGGCTGCGATCAGCAGTGCTCCCACGGTGGCAAGCACAAGACCCGGCTGAAATCTGTGTTTTCTATCTTCTTTCATTGCAAGCTGTTCCTCCATGTCACGCCGTTTTGCGCAGTATGCCCCGGAGAAATGCGGATCAGGAGCGCCCGCTGAGAATGCATCCTGAATGATCTTGTCCCATTCCTTATCAGTGATCTTCGGTCTCATGGCTCTCCTCCTTTGCATATTGTAATTGAATGCGCTTCCTGGCTCGTTCGTATCGTTTCCGGACAGCCGCCTCCGACAGGTTCAGACTTCCGGCGATCCGGGAAAATGAGATCCCGTCACGCCCATGCCATACCACAATACGGCGGTCTGTCTCATTCAGAATCCCC
>JAFXOO010000021.1 GCA_017528675.1 Oscillospiraceae bacterium
CGATGGTGTAGCCCTGCCGCTGCCACTGCTCCCGGGTCGCAATGAAGCGTGCCGCAGGGCGCTGGGCAAAGAAAGTCAGTGCCACATTGGCGTTGTGCTTGTAGATCCGCCCCTGAAAGCGGAGGTACGCTGCATACTGTGCCGGATCTCGTGATAACCCGGCAAGCATGTCCGATCCCGCCTTGCTAAGCCAATCTATGGGAGTTCTGTTGGTGTTGTTCATATTAGCCTCCTTTAATATATTACCACTTTAAAGCCGTGAAGTCAAGAGCATTTTTCGCAAAATCTGAAAAAATTTTTGGAATTACTTTTTTGAAAAGAAAATGGCTGTTTTATGCGACAAATCCGCTCTGACATACAAAATGCGTCCGCACGCATAAAAAACGCACGCACGCATCTATACTACACAGAGTATTTTATTACAGCTCAGATTTTTTCTTTTCAGTTGGTAGATTCTTGGGTATTGAAAGATGAGTGGCATCTGACGGACTACCCCTTGACCAGAAAGATGGCTGTGAAACTGCTTGACATTTCGGCAAAAATGTGCTATGATAAAGATGTACGAAGTGCGATTTGCTATGCATCTCGCAGCCTGTGCGATCGTAGTTGCGATACGGTCGCACATTTCTCTTTTTTCGGATCCGTCCCCGGACGAAAAACACGATCTGATAATGGTTGTCAATAAAAACCCGTGAGCAATCACGGGCTTTTCGTTTCATTCGCACGATCAGATGCATGTACACAAGCTCATTGACTGTCTGGATCACAAGCTCACGTTTCATGCCGGTCTGTGCAGCGATGTCGTTGTAGCTGTTCCAGCAGATGTTGAGCTCAGTGCTGAAGCTCTTGCAGAGGAACAGATAGATCAGCATTTGTCGTGGAACCAGCTTCCCGAAGATGTGCCTGTCCACGAAGAAGTAGCCGTTCTCCGTTCCAAGCTGCCGCACAATGTAGCTGTAGGTTCCTTTGTAGTGATTGGCTTTGGTGGATCGCCGCAGCGTTTCCACCAGCCCACGGCAGCAGAGGCGGTTAATTACCCTCGCCACCGTCCGCACGGACTTGATACCGCATTGACTGGCTATGGTGGATTGTTTCACGCTGACGGTCGTGCAGCCGTCCAGCGTGCGCCGGTTGCTCGGCAGGCTGCACAAATAGGCAAACACGCTAATCTCCTGTGCATCAAGAGCGAGAGTAAAAATCTGATTGGATAGTTTGAATTGGCTCATGATACCCCTCCTTTCTTTCATATTTCCCCTTGACAAAGTATATATTATGGTATATACTTATTGTAGGAGGTGATCTGTATGTTAACAGCTAAAATTTTTACAAACGGCAGCAGTCAGGCAGTTCGTCTGCCCAAGGAATGTCGCTTTGTGGGCGATGAAGTCTATGCGCAGCGAGTTGGCGATGCTGTGATCCTGTTCCCAAAAGAAAAGGCATGGGAGACTTTTTTAGAGGGCGTCAGCGAATTTACAGATGACTATTTTACCGCATTGGAATCCGGTCGTGAGGAGATCCCGTCAGCGAGGGAAGCTCTATGAAATACATGCTGGATACCAATATGTGCATCTACGCACAAAAGCGGAATGCATCCGTCCTCTCTCATCTGAAAGAGGCGTGGCAAGAGGGCATTGCGATCTCAGCCATCACGCTTGCACAGCTGGAGCATGGCGTGCAGGGCAGCATTAACAAGGAAAAGAATGCCATCGCACTGATGAAATTCCTGACGATCGTGGAAGTACTGCCGTTTGACAGCGCTGCTGCCGCAGAGTACGGGGACATTTGTGCCACGCTCCGCAGACAAGGGACGCCGATCGGCACAATGGACATGCTGATCGCCGGTCATGCAAGAGCTGTCGGGCTTGTGATCGTGACGCATAATGTCCGGGAATTTGAACGGGTGAACAGTCTGATGCTTGAGGACTGGTATGCATGAGTTCGTTATTTCCTTTGAACCTTCCACTGATAATATTTCTTACCCCGATAGTCGTTCTGCACGATCTCCGGCAGAACGATTGTCTTTTTTCCGCCAATCGTGTAGGAGATCTGCTTCCCGGACAGCAGCTTGCCGAGCTGCGCTTCGGTCAGAGCCTTGCCGTAGACCTTCGCCAGATTCATACCGCATTTCCTGACGCAGTAAAAGCCGTATTTTCCG
>JAFXOO010000022.1 GCA_017528675.1 Oscillospiraceae bacterium
CTCTTGAAGTGCTGGCCTCTCACCTCAAAATTCGGATACCAGTCGAAGCTTGCGCAGGCAGGGGAGAGGGTCACGATGTCGCCCCGCTGTGCTTCCCTTGCAGCAATCTCCACAGCCTGCTCCATGGAATCTGCATGGAGGATGCGGATATTTGCCGGGTCATAATTCTTCGCACCGGTCACGGCCTTTTCGATTTTCTCTGCCGTCACGCCCATGAGGATAAGCAGCTTGACACGGTCGCAGACAGTCTCCGCCATCGGCTCAAAGGGGATTTTTTTATCATAACCGCCCGCCAGGACGATGATCTTCTGGTCAAAGCTGCGCAGACCTGCAAGGACTCTTGTGGGGCTGGTTGCAATGGAATCGTTGTACCACTTGACCCCGTGCAGCTCCCGGACGAATTCAATCCGGTGCTCCACGCCGCCGAATTCCTTGGCGACCTTCACAATATCCCGGATCTCCACATCGCCCCAGAGCGCAGCGATGACGCCGAGGAAATTCTCGACATTGTGCATGCCGGGAATGCGGATGTCATCCTTGTGTACAACCGGCGTGACTTCGCCCTTTTCGGTATAGCAGAGCATGCCGTCCTCCCGGAGGAAAGCGCCTCGCTCCACAGTTTCCCGGCGGGAGAACCAGTTGAGCTTGCCACGCACGAGCGGCGCCAGTGCTCTGGTGCCCTCATTGTCGAGGTTGAGCACGGTGCGGGAGAAGGCATTCTGGTGTGCGATGAGATTGGTCTTGCACTGGATATATTCCTCCATTGTCCCGTGGACATCGAGGTGGTTGGGGGTGATATTGGTGATGAGCGCCACATCCGGGCTTTTGCGCATGGAGATGAGCTGGAAGCTGGACAGTTCGACAACTGCCGCATCCTCCTCCCGGATTTCCTCGATGATCGGCAGCAGTGCACGGCCGATATTGCCGCCCTTGTGGACTTTTCTGCCGGCAGCCGTGAGAATTTCAGCGATCAGGGTAGTGGAAGTGGATTTTCCGTCCGATCCGGTCACGGCATAGATCTCACACGGGCAGAGGTCAAAGAAAACCTCCATCTCGGATGTGATGACAACGCCGGCCTCTCTTGCTTTTTGCAGAGCCGGGTTATTGAAATACATACCTGGTGTACGGAACACCACATCAAAATCGGTGAGAGAATCGAGATAATTCTCTCCGAGGATAAATTCCACGCCCATGCCGGACAGCTTGTCATAGACCTCCTGGAACTTGTCGGCGCTGCGCTTGTCGCAGACGGTCACGCCGATGCCTTTTTCCCGGAACACGGTGATGAGGTCAGTATGGCTGACGCCGGTGCCGATGAAAGCGACTTTTTTCTGCTTCATATCGTCAAAAAAACGTTGAATCTTGCTCATGATATGCCTCCTGGATGGATTTGTTTTGATACCTTATATTATTATAGCAGATTGTGCAAAAAAAATCAATGCTTCCAATAGATTTTTCCGGAATGGAATGCGGGGGAGCGCTGCGCCCGGCTTGCCGCCAAGCCGTCAGGCGGGCTTTGTGCGGTGCTGCCTTAACACGCTCCCTCCCCCGCTTGCGGGAAGGGGGACGGCTTTGCAGCGATGGATCACTGAAGCGGTCAGCATGGTGCGGGAAGCTCTATGCCGCTGTATGGCATAATTGCATAAAACCACACTTTCACTTTTGTGTATTCCTACAAAATGCAAATCTGCTTGTCAGGATCCGGCCTGCTGCGGTGTTGTATAGGCAGAGGATAACGCAAGAAAGGAGCTGTTCTTATGAACCATGTAAAAAAATCCCGCCTGCTGACCGCCGTCCTGCTGTTTTGTATGCTGACAGGATGCGCCGTACAGAATCCCCAGCCTGCCCCGATATCCGCAGAGACAGCCGCCGTCACCGAAGCCGTGCCGGAAGCTGCCCCCATTGTCCTTCAGAACCACATGACCGAAACTGAGCGTAACAGCGTGAATGTCCATGCGCTCACGCTCCTTGATGATCCGACGGACGAGGAGCACACGGTCGAAGCCGAGATCTGGACAGCCGCCGATTGCCTCGCCGATCTGGAGCAGGATCACGACTACCTCACCGAGGAGGAATACGAAGGCACCAAACAGTATTACGCCGGGCACCCGGACTACAAGTTCATCCAGTATATCCTCGTGGACGGCTATGTGTACTGCGATTACATTCCCGAAATCGGCTACGACGGCGGTGTAATAGATATGACCCACACCGAGGGCGAGGACGATGCGGTCACATCCATGCATTTTGACACGATGGAGGACTATCTCACATGGCGGAAGGTCGAGCTGCAAAAGGAAGCCTGTGAAATGCAGATGGGCGCTTCCTACGCTGAGGACTGCATCCGGGAAACACGGTTTGTCCTGGAATCCGTCATAAATGGGGATTATGAGGTGATCCCCTGCGGCACGGTCAACACGGACGATCCCGAAAGCCTCAGATGGGGCAATCCGTTCGAGGATCACCGGAAGGAATGGGAGTACCGGCAGGACGAGGTGGAAGCCATCCGGGACAGTGTGCAGGAGATCAGCCTCTATGACGAGGAGTCGGACACAGATTTTCTCGTGCATGTGACACTTCCGCCGGATTACGACCCGGAGAAGCCCTATCCGGTCTTTCTCCTGACGGATGCAGTGTGGCGCTTCGGCAATGTCCCGGAGCTCTGGCAATGCATGAAAAACGGCGAAGCTGCGCCGGTCATCCTCGTGACGCTTGGCTTTTCCTATCATACGGACGGCGCAGCGGACTATATCCGCATGCGGTATCTTGTGGATGAAAAGGACAAGACCGTGGATTTCATCACCGACAATCTCATGCCCTATCTGGGGGAGCTGTATCATATCGACTATGCCAATTCCACGCTATACGGCCATTCTGACGGCGGTGTGCTGACACACTATGCCGCCTTCAATTCCGACCGGTATGACAACCAGCCCTTCGGCCGCTATATCATCGGCAGTCCTGCCTTCTGGGCGCTCTATCTCTGGAATGCGCCCGATCCGGATGCAGCCTGGACAGATTATGGCTATTTTGACCGGAACGAGACATTCAGCAAGCAGCTTTTCGTCACCGGCGGATCGCAGGAGGATCCGGATTATACCAGCTATTACAACGGCCATGACACCACCCTTGAAGGCATTGCACATCTGGAGGAACGTCTGCAGGCGCACGGCGTGACAACCGCCGAATTTAAGCTCTATGACTCTCATCATTATCAGTATATCCCCGAAATGCTGGTGGAATATCTGAAAGCCGCCTATCCCGTCTGAATGCAGTCAACCGCCCGACATAGAAATTATGCCCCGAAGCGTTTCAAACCGCTTCGGGGCATTGATGTTAACAACGTAAGGTACAAAGCGGGTTAAGGGCGTGCCCGCCGGTGCACC
>JAFXOO010000237.1 GCA_017528675.1 Oscillospiraceae bacterium
ATTGCCCGACCTGTATGATACGCTCGGTGATCTGGATGATAACGGGAGAGTAAACAGCAGCGACGCGGCTTTGCTGCTCATTGCTGCTGCGCAGATCGGGGCGGGACAGATGCCTGAGCTTGATGATTTGCACAGCCAGATGGCGGATGTGAACGGTGACGGGCTGATCAACGCTTCGGATGCGGCGATGATTCTGATCTATGCAGCCAAGGTCGGTGCAGGGGGGTATGCTGACACGCTCCTGGCGTTCATGGGAGCCTGACAAAGGAGAGGATTTTTATGAAACGACATAAACGGTTTATGCTATGGACGATGTCGGTTCTGCTCGCAGCTATGCCATTTTTTATGCCTGCCGTAAGCTGCCCGGAATTCCTGCTGACGGCAGCGGCAGAGGAGCATGACATCCCGTTCGAGTACAACAATTGCGGCGATCACATCGAGATCACTCGCTATACATCCACGAGCTACGTCATGGAGATCCCCACAGAGATCGAGGGGCTTCCTGTGACGAAAATCGCAGCGGGCGCATTCAAGGGCGATCCTGACATTGCTTATGCTTTTATCCCGGAAACAATCGAAGAGATCGGAGACTCTGCATTTGAGGGGTGCTGGCAGCTAACAACAGTGGATTATGCATCCCCGGAGGGACTGAAGAAGATCGGAAACTATGCGTTTTTCCACTGCCCGAACATCGAATCAATCATTTTGCCGGATTCTGTTACAGAGATCGGTGCATGTGCCTTTGCGGGCTGCGGGGTGCGACATGCTGTCCTGCCGGCTTCCCTGCGCATTCTCCGGCAGGAGGTTTTTGCCGATGATACACAGCTGGATACCGTTATGCTCCCTGAAGGTATCGAGCGCATCGAGGAAAATGCTTTCAAAGCCTGTGATTCGCTGCATAGGGTCTGCTATAAGGGCACTGCCGATGCCTGGGCGGTTCTTTCCATCGGCTGCGGCAATGATGCGCTTCTGAATGCCGAGTGCATCTGTGAGTATAACCAGCCGAAGGTAGAGCGCCCCTATACATTTAATCCGAAAAGGGACAGCTGGTCTTTTACCAACGGCGATGTCGGGTATTATGTGCTGCCTGATGAAATCTTTGCAGAACTGACCGCCGGAATGTCGCATACCGAACAGGCGGCTGCAGAAACCTACTGGAGCTGGGCGAAAGAGCAGTATGCCGGATGCTGTGCAGGCATGGCGGATCTGTCGCTTTTGGCGGCTGCAGGGCTTCTGGATCCTGCATCGATCAATCCTGATGCGGAATGCCTGCACGATGTCGCTCTTACGGATGCGGTGCGGGAGCTGCTGACCTATTATCTGGTTATGGAAAATTCCGGCTCTGCGTATGAGGATGATGTTTTCAATTCGATAGAGATCTACGATTGCCTTGCCAAGGGCATCCCGCTGCTCTTTTGCTATTACATGGCATATCCGACCGGGAATGCAGACAACCCCTACACCATCGCTGGGCATGCTGTGGTCGCCTATGGAATGGAGGAGGGGCGGTACGAGTTTGACGGTACGGTTTATCAGAAGAAGATCCTGACCTATGACAGCAATCTGCCGGAGGATCGCAGGGAGGAGGGCTATGTTTATGCAGAGCCGGATGCCGATGTGAAGCGCTGCCCGATCTATGTACCCTACTGGGCGGAGAAGGGTGCTCAGGAAATGTATTTGCAGACGGTGCGGCGCAGTCTCGATGCCATCAATCTGCACGGTGTCAATATAGGTAATACTTACGAACAACCGACGCAGATCCATCCGCTGCTGCGCTCGATCAAGTTTCCCGCTGCGTATACGGTGCAGACCTTTGCACCGGAGCATCCGGAAGAGAAAACCGCTACCAGCTATCAGACAGGCGTGACTGGCATGTCGCAGGCGCTTTCCTTCCAGGATGCAGCAAATGGCTATGCGATCACATGGGAGGAAGCGCAGGCGATTGACTGCACCATGTCCTATGAACACTTATGGTATGCCGTGGAAGGTTCGCAGCTTACAAATGCAGCATTTGCACCGGACGGTTCTGTCTCGGTCAAGGGAACCGATACCGATATTTCGCTCACGCTTGTAACAGATGAAAGCTGTTATGCAACGAGCTTCTACAAGCTGACAATATCTGGCAGACACGCATCAGACCTATCTCTGACAAAATCGGACAATGGGTATCTCATCAGCGGTTCCGGTCTGCGGGGCATCGAACTGAACGCAACAAGCCGGAATGCTTGGGTGTCGCTGATATTTTCCACAGATGCAGAGCAGGTACTCCTGACCGAGACAGATGCGCATACGCTTTCCGTCCTTGCTGATACGGATGGCGACGGCACGTTCGAGACAATGCTGGTTGACCGTGCAGCAGACAGTCTGGGTGATGTGAATGCGGACAGAACAGTCAATGCATCCGATGCTGCACAGGTTCTGATCGCTGCCGCAAATGTTGGCGCCGGCAGCACATCCGGGCTGACAGAAGCACAGGAGACCGCCGCCGATGTCAATGCCGACGGTGTGTGCAACGCAACAGATGCGGCATGGATTCTGCAATATGCGGCACTTGCAGGAAGCGGCGTAGATGTGACAATGCGTGCGTTTATGATGCAGTAAAGGAGGAGTGAAATGCCATGAAAAGAACAAAACTGAACGCTGGAGCCGCCGGTATTCTTGCTGTTTCCATGCTGCTGTCCCCGCTGACGGCCGCTGCCGACAGCGGCGGCACCTTTCAATATGATCGTGATACTTGGCGGTTTTATAATCAGGAGAGCAGTTTCCAGACAGCCTATCTCGACAACCTGTTCCCGGAGCATAAAAGGGCGTTGGATGAAAGGCTGAATCATGTGGAATACCATCTGATGGAGCCCATGCTGGAGTGGGATACGTTTCACGGTGCCTGCTATGGATTTGCTGTGACCTCGATGCTTGCTGCGTATGATATCCTGAACCCGGATGAGCATCTCGATGAGCTTGCTCTGACTAAAGAGGATGCTGCGCATGTGACCGGCGATCTTTACTCGTTGGACAGGCTGCAAAACGGCTCAGCCAGCCTTCATCCCTACTATGAGCAATCACTTCTCACCTATTACCAGCTTTTACAGAATACAGATGCCATCCGTCAGGAGGGTGTGCAGAAAAGCGAATGGACGATCAGGCAGAAGCTTGACTTTTTGACAGACAAAGGGGCAGCGAACAAGCCTGTTCTGCTGATCTATAATGGCATTTGTAACGGGCGGTATTTCGGACATGCGGTGGTCGCTTTCGGCGCAGAGACCGGAAAATGGCCGTTTGTGGATGCGTATGCAAAGGGGGACTATGACACCCGCATCCTGATCTATGACAGCAATAATCAGTACTATGGAAATGCGCAGACGGATCGGGTATTTGAGCTTGGCTATCTTTATTACAACTCAATAACGAGTGACTGGACAGTGCCTGTTTATGGAATTTCGCAGGAAAACTGCAACCTTCTGGGACTTGTCGATGATAGCAGCATCGTCAACGACAAGGGCATCCTGCCCGGCACCGAATACACACCGCCTGCGTGGACGGATGTTATAGCGACCAATGCGCTGGAGTCGCCCTATGCTGTCACCATTCCGGATTCCGGCAAAGCGCTGAGCGAACGCCCGTGGTTCTACTTGGACGGCGACGAGGCAGTGAGGCAGAATTTTGTCAGTGATACGGCTGATTCCAGCTATCAGATCAAGGTTGAACAGCCGCAGCAGCTTCATTCCGGCGTATACTACAAGAACCTCGCTTTCCAGTGTGATATGCAGTCCGGTAAACAGATCTGCTATGATCCGTCAGGGAGCGTTTCGGTCAGCGGAGATGCGTCGGCATATGCTCTGACAATGATACTGAACGAGGATTACCCGACACAGTGGTATGACATCACAGTCAGCGGAATTGCCGGCAATGCGATACTGCAAAAGATGAAGGACGGCTATCTTCTGACAGCCGATGATCTGCAAAACACCAGTCTGACTGCCAGGAATTTCAGCAGCAGGACGATGGTGACCATTTCCACGGATGCGAAGTCCGTTCTGTTCAGCGAAACTAATTCCGGGCAGTTTGCTGCAAGCGCAGACCTGGACGGCGATGGCAGCTTTGAGACGGAGCTTGCAAGGTCGCTGATGCTTGGTGATCTGAACGGTGACCAGACAGTCAATGCTTCCGATGCGGCATTGCTTCTGATTGCTGCCGCAAGGATCGGGGCAGGGGAGGACTCCAGTCTCACGAAGGAACAGGAGATAGCAGCGGATGTGGATTATGACCGAAGGATCAATGCATCGGACAGCGCCAATATTTTGATCTATGCAGCAAACGCTGGCGCAGGAAGCTTTTCGGGGACACTTGCGGCATTTATGCAAAGAGGAGAATCGTTTGTGCATTGTGAGACTTGACCATATCCTTCCCATATGTTACAAGATTCCCGGCAAACGTCACTGCCCCCACTGTCGCTGAGATCAGGAGCTGGGCGGCATCGGAGCTGTTGGCGATGAAAGCAGCCTCTGAGTGTTCCTCAGAGGCTGTTTCATCATTGGTGAATCAGTCACCTTTCATAATTCTCGCAGTAATACCGCAGCTTTGCGGCAAACGCCGCCCTTGCTTCCTCTGTGAATTCCTCCAGCAGCATCTCACAGGAACGCTCCTGAACCATCTCCGGGGTGATGCCGGCGGTGCGATAGTCCTCGATGCTGTGGGTGTACATCCATTCGGGTGTGTAGTACTGCGCTCCGACGACGATGGTACTGAAATTGGCGAAATCCTGCAGCATGGCCGTTTCATTGCCAGAGAGGATGGCTTCGAGCTCATCCTCCCGCAGGGAGATCTCCGGATCCCACGCCTCGATGCGGTCTGCCAAAGCGGTGCGCACCTGCTCATCCGTCAGGCTGTAGACCTGGATGAACGTGTAGAGATTCGCCTGCTGCTTCAGTGAAGTGGGACAATCGGAAGAACGACATGCAAGCGATCCGACCTGCGCTGTCCAGTCGGCTGCTCCCTCGGGGATCAGATCGGTCAAGGCCTGCGGAATGTCCGTGAAGCGATGCTCACAGGGATTGCTGTACGCATACGGCGCCTCTCCATCAAAGGGCTCCGGCATGTGCTCCGGCAGCACGGCAGGCTTCGGTGCATCTGTCGGCTGCGGCTCTAAAGTCATTTTGCCTGCACGCATCCTCTGATAATAGTCCAGACTGCGGTCATCCGTAATGGGATAGCCGTTTGCAATGCGTTCGTCGATCTCCTCCGCCGTGATGACCGGCACCTCGGAAGCGTCCGCATCAAAAGCGATGCCTTCGGTATGCAGGTACCCGTTCACCTCGCCGTTCTCCCCGTAGCCCTCGTAGAACAGCCAGACACCGGTCTCGATATCGACATAAATCCGGAAGTGCGTCACGTTAAACCTGCTGCCGTAATCATCGGTTGTACCCTCGATCACGGCGCAGTCACGGTTCTCGTACTCGATACGGTCAGTGATCTCCCATTTGTTCAGGTCGGAGAGATAGCCCATTGTCATATCCTTCGGCGCAAAGCATTCTGCAAACTCATGGAAGCCCGTTGGATCGCCGGCTGTGGTGCTGCGGACGACCTCCATACTCCCCTGATAGATGCAGCAGGATTGCTTGTCGCTGTGTCCCGGTTCGCCGTCTGCGTAGATGAAGTCGCATTCCTCCGAATCTACAAAGCTGACCTCATGCCCATCCGAGACAAAGCGCTCTTGCTGCTGCACAACCTCGCCGGAATCCTTGAAAAGCTGTTTGGTGCGTCCATAGAATCGTGCATTGTCGTAGTCAAGCTGTAAATCTGCGCTGCGGATATACCGTGAACCGGGCATCCAGCTATAGATCTCCATATGACCGGAGAGCTTCCCGAGCCTGAGAATCGTCGAGGTGCAGCGCTGGTACAGCAGCTCTTTTGTCAGCTCCACGGGTTCTGTTTCGGCCGGGAGCGTCTCTGCGGCAGGCATGGGCTCGGTCTCTGTGTACATCCCGTCCGTTGCTGCAAGCGTTTCATCCTGCGCGGCCGGGAGCTGCGGCGGACGCTTCAGCGAGAAATACCCTGCCATACCGGCGATCAGCAATAACGCCGCTGCAACCCCTGCATAGCCGATATACCGGAGTGGATTCTGCGGCCTGGCCTCGGTGACGAGAAAGCCCTCCCGTTCCGCATCCTCTGTCGGTGCTTCCGCATGTCTGCGGCTGCGGATCTCCTGCCAGATGCGCTGCCTTGCGGCCGGATCCCCTGCGGTGATCTGCTCGATATCCTGTGGATCAGCGTTTTGCAGCAGTTCACGCAGTCTGTTGTCATCTTTCATCATCATACCTCCTACCAAAGATCAGCGAGCTCCTTGCGGAGCTTTTTTAAAGCCCTCGAAAAGCGGTTTCTCACAAGCGCCGGTTTCAGTCCGAGCATCGCAGCGATCTGTATGGCGTTCCTGTTGTAATAGTACTTCTGGATGAGGATGGTCGCATCCGGCTCTCCGAGTGCAGCGATGCTTTGGAGGACACGCCGGGTCTGCTCGGCAGCTTCCGTTTCTGCGGCAACATCCTGCCCGGAGGTGAGCTCCTTTGCATGCTCTGCATCAAGCGACTCCGTTCGCCGGCTCTTTGCCGTGGCAGCCCTGCAAACATTGCTGGCCTTATTCTTGGCAATTGTCCCGATATAGGCTTTCAGGGAACCTGTCCGGATATCATCAAAATGCCGGAACACCTCAAGGAATACGTCAATCACGCATTCCTCCGCATCCTCCCGGGTGCCGATGCCGTCTATCCTCCGCTGGATGATGGCATAAGCATAGCTGTAATAGGTATCGAACAGTGCCTTTTCGCCCTGCTCGGGATGACTTTGCAGCAGGGTACGGATCTGAGATTCCGTCATGAACGACCCTCCTTTCTTTGGGAGTGAAGCAGTCTGCTTTCATCTATACAAACACATCTTGGAGACAAAATGTATCAGTAATTCTCATATATGATTGTAGCATAAATTGCGCCGTCGGCAAGTGCGGTGTATAGTCCGCTGTGAAATGTGAACTTTCTGTAAATCTTTGTGATTTCATGTCTCATTTTGCATGTGTTGTGTGTCTTATGAAATAGCAATACATTTTACGAAATGGAACGATCAAAAGGAGCGGGATGCACATGACAAAGACGGAGGTACCACAGCTCATCCACAAGGCTGACATACCAACTATGCAGAAGCATAGAACGCAGAAACGCAGGAAACAGAACATCCGAATGCTGTATGCAAGCCTTTGCGTTGCAGGGGTATTGTTCGTCCTGCTTCTGGTATGGATGATATTTGCGCTATATTTTCGAGAAAAATATAGGCCGGGGACGTTTGTCAATGGGGTGAAGATCGCCGGGATGACACAGCAGGAGGCGGAGCAAGCGATCCTGTGCAGCACACCCGATGCTTCGCTGACATTCCTGGTGCGTGACGAGAAGCCTGTTGTTCTGGATGGCTCCGCCTATGACAGTCGGTACCGCAAACCGGAGGGCGCCATGCCGGATACCGGGAGCTCGCTGTACTGGTTTGCAGGGCTGTTCCGGCAAACGGAGTATGCGGTCTCGCTTGCGCATCTCTGGTCGGAGGATGCATTGAAAGATACAGTTAGGGCTTATCCGTGGGGAAATATTCCGCCGACCGATGCTGCCATCGTGCAGGCTGCTGACGGAAGTTATGTGATCGAACCGGAGCAGCCTGGGAATCAGGTCAATGCCGTCCGTCTGGCAAACTATGCTGCAAAAAT
Source organism: Oscillospiraceae bacterium (assembly GCA_017528675.1). Lineage (GTDB taxonomy): Bacteria > Bacillota > Clostridia > Oscillospirales > Ruminococcaceae > UBA3855. The sequence goes on from JAFXOO010000237.1 coordinate 7,742, forward strand.
TCTGAAAAATGGCGATCTTACAATAGATCTGGAGAAGGCTGATTGCTATGCAAAGCCAAAGATCACATCCGCTGATCTGCAGGAACCGCTAAAAGCGTATCAAGCACTTTCCGGCATGACCGTCACCTATGATTTTGATGACCGTCAGGAGATCCTGGATACGGAAACGCTCTTTACCTTTGTGCGGCTGGATGAACGTGGAAATATCCTTGTGGATCCGGATGCGGTCAGGGCATGGGTAGAGGACAAGCTCGTGCCGTATGATACCTATGTGCCGGGATATACACGGACATTCCGATCTACGCTGCAGGGTACGGTTCAGGTGCCCCTCGGAGAGCATGGGATCTACGGCTGGAAAACAGATGTTGATGCCACCGTGAATGCACTGACCGAACTGATCCGGGAGAGGAAAAGCATTACCACAGAGCCTGTCTACAAGCAGAAAGGGTTTGTTCGTGCAGCCGATGATATCGGGGATACCTACATAGAGCTGGACATTACGAACCAGCATGCATGGGCGTACCAAAACGGCGTATGCGTGTGGAATTCCGACTGTGTGACCGGCACGCAGACCGTGGAGAGCCGCAGGACACCGCCGGGAGTATACCAGCTCTGGCACAAAGAAACTGACCGGACTCTGGGAACGATGGCGACACATGGGTATGAGTGCTTTGTCCATTACTGGATGTATTTCACTGACATCAGCATCGGCTTCCATGATCTGTCCCGCAGCGCTTACGGCGGTACGATCTATATGTACAACGGTTCACATGGCTGTGTCAATCTGCCCCTTTCAAAAGCGAAGGAGCTGTATCAGGTTTCGGAGATCGGCGAATCGGTGATCGTGATACCATAATAAAACGGCCGCACTTCGGGGGCTCCGAAATGCGGCCGTTGTTTAAGTCGGTAAAATGAGCTTTCAATCGGGTATCACCATTCTTTGGCTTTCGTCCAGCACGATCTGTTCCGGGGCAGTTACCGAGTTCGGAACTGCGACCAGAACGACCCATGCCTCCTCCAGTGGTTGACCGCTCATGCAAGTGTCTTGCAGCCAAATCTTTACGGTGCCGTCTGTACCGGCTGTGATGCTGAGTACCTCAAGCAGATGCCCATAACTATCCTCATGCACCTGGATCGCTGCAAGATGATGCTCCTTGAAGAAGGACTCCGGATAGATCTCACTGATCTGCCGGCAGATCTCCTCTGCCTCATCATGCGGCCAGAGCCAAGCCATGGCATTGATCGAACGTGCGCCCTGCTCCGTCAGATAGGCTGTCAGGTCGTCTGTATTCGTGAAAAGCCGGATGCGCTCCTCTTGCTCGGAGGGATATGGCAAAATACCGACACGCATGACCGTGTGATCCTGTTCATACTGACGATAGCAAGGGAGAATAATCTGCGCTTTGATGTGGATGTTTTGTATTCCGGCAATGAATTATGTTAAGCACTGTAAACCAGAATGATCCGCAAAAAAAGCAACAACCGCACTTCGGATCTCCCGAAATGCGGTTGCTTTTTGGAGCTGGTGAACGGACTCGAACCCCCGACCTGCGCATTACGAATGCGCTGCTCTACCGACTGAGCTACACCAGCATCGGCGCCCCGGAACATCGTCATTCCGGAAACGCAACATGTATATTATAGCACATTTCTTCTGTTTCGTCAAGCCCTATTTTAAAAAAAAACGTGTTCCACAAAAATTTTGCATCCGATGCCGATCAGCAGGACGCCGCCGATGATCTGAGCGTGGCTCCCAAGGCGCCTGCCGGCGGTCTTTCCGAGCAGCGAGCCGATGCAGGACAGTGCGAATGTTTCGGCAAGAATGATGCACGCGGCGGGCAGAATTCTCACATCCGGCAGCGCTGCAAAACTGACTCCGACGGCAAGTGCATCTATGCTGACAGCGATGCCTTGCAGGATAATTGTCCGGCCCGTCAGTACTTCCTCCGGCGCCTCCTGACGGGGGGCATCCAGCAGCATTTTTCCGCCGATGAATCCCAGCAGCACAAGGGCAACCCAGTGGTCAAATGCAGAAATACTGCGCTCGAATACCATGCCTGCCGCATAGCCGATGACCGGCATCAGTCCTTGAAAAAAACCAAAGCAAAGCGCCGCAGCAAGGAGCTTCCGGCGCTGCCTTGCTTCGCAGAGTCCGTCTGTGACGGATACCGCAAAGGCATCCATCGAAAGTCCAAGTCCGATCAGCAGTATTTCAGAATACGTCATAGGCACCTCCGCAGGGCATTGCCCGTCTTGCAGCTTGGTGTGGATCGTAAAACAGCGCTGAGGCCGGCGGATGCCAGACCTCAGCGCATGTGTGATTTAATCCTCCGGTGCTTTCTGGGAGAGCAGTGTGGAATACTGCTTCCGGAATGCCTCAAACGTCCCGCTGTCAAGCGCTTCACGGATGCGCTCAGCCAGCGTATTGTAGAAGTACAGGTTATGGATGACCGTCAGCCGTCCGGCGAGCATTTCGTTGGCCTTGAACAGGTGCCGCACATACGCACGGGAGAACTGACGGCAGGCAGGGCAGTTGCACTGCTCATCCATCGGGCGGGGATCCGTCTGATAGGTGAAATTCTTCATGTGCCGCATACCCTCCCATGTGAAGATGGTGCCGTGACGGGCGTTCCGGGTCGGCATCACGCAGTCGAACATGTCGATACCTCTTGCCACCGCTTCGATGATGTTGGAAGGCGTCCCGACGCCCATCAGGTAGCGTGGCTTATTGTCCGGCATGTGCGGTACGACCGCATCAAGGATACGGTACATTTCCTC
>JAFXOO010000238.1 GCA_017528675.1 Oscillospiraceae bacterium
AGGCAGAATACCGGCTTTGGAAAAGATCTCCTGCATCTCCTGCTTCGCAATGCCGAAGCTCCCGGACAGAACGCCGCAAAGCTGCTTGCGCCGCTGGGAGAATCCGGCTCTGACCATCCGGAAAAAGAGGGATTCATCCGTGATATGCCAGGGACGTTCCTCGTGCAGCCGGATCTGTATTACCGCAGAATCCACATTCGGTGCCGGCATAAACGATCCCCTTGCGACATCAAACAGCTTCTCTGCTGTGCCATAATATGCAACTGCAACAGATACCGCACCCGCTTCACGGGAGCCGATCGGCGCACACAGCCGCACGGCGGCTTCTTTCTGTACCATGACGGTAATTGTCTCAACCGGCAGCTTCTCCTCCAGAAGGCGCATGATCAGCGGGGAGGTGATGTAATACGGAAGATTCGCACATACGGCAACCCGTAATCCTGAAAATTCCTCCCGGATCAGACCTGCAAGGTCATATGTCATCGCATCACCGTGGATGACATGTACATTGCTGAATTCCGCAAGCGTTTCATCCAGAATCGGAAACAACCGGTCATCGAGCTCCACTGCCGTGACCCGATCTGCACGTCTGGCAAGTTCAGCCGTGAGGGTTCCGATGCCGGTACCGATCTCAAGAACGCCAAATCCCGGCGCTGCATTGCCCATCTCTGCGATGCGTGGACAGACAGTCGGGTTGACAAGGAAATTTTGTCCGAGTGATTTTGAGAACCGGAATCCGTGACGCTCCAGCAGTGCCCTGACGTAACCAATATCTGTCAGCCTTTCCATACTGTTCCTCCCAACTGCGTTAAAATCGCCTCTGCGCAGCGAATGCCGTCTGCTGCTGCCGATGTAATGCCGCCGGCATAGCCTGCGCCCTCTCCGCAGGGATACAGCCCACGGAGCCCGGTGCTGCACAGATCTTCCCCTCGGACAATGCGAACCGGTGACGAGCTACGGGATTCCACACCTGTAAGCAGAGCATCCGGATCCGCAAATCCATGCAGGCGCTTTGCAAGCTCCGGGATGCCAAGCCGCAATGTCTCACAGACATAACCCGGCAGATAGCTGTCCGGGGAAGCAAACGCCGTTCCCGGCGTGTATGTCGGCTTTACCTTGCCGAAATGATCGGACTGACGGTGGTGCAGATAATCCTCAACACGAATCACAGGCGCTGCATACCTGCCGCCGCCTGCAAAATAGGCCTTTTCCTCTATTTCACGCTGTAACGCAACCCCAGCAAGCGGATGGTCACTGCCGTAGTCCGCCGGCGTAATCCTGACCAGCAGCGCACTGTTTGCATTTCTGCCGTCACGGGCAAAGCAGCTCATGCCGTTGACTGCAAGACGGTGCTCCTCAGAGGATGCTGCCACTACTTCTCCGCCCGGACACATGCAGAACGTGTACAGACTGCGGCCGTTTTTCAGATGAACAGCAAGCTTGTAATCCGCAGCGCCAAGCTTCGGATGACCCGCAAAACGGCCGTAGAGTGCCCGGTCAATGTCCGCCTGCAAATGTTCGATTCGTACACCAATGGCAAAGGGCTTCTGTGTCATCGGGAGTCCCTGCGCATGGAGCTGCCCGAAGGTGTCCCGTGCACTGTGACCAATCGCCAGCACGGCATGACCGCAGGAGAGCTCCTGCGTCTGCCCTGCCTGTTCATACCGAACGCCGCACAGAGCGCCGTTTTCGGTCAGGCAGCCTGTGAATCTGGCACCGAATCGGATTTCTCCGCCCATACGCACGATCAGCTCCCGCAGATGCCGGACTGTCCTTTGCAGACGGTCAGTACCGATGTGGGGCTTGGCCTGCCAGAGAATTTCCTCTGGTGCTCCGCACTGCACAAAGGTTTCTAAAATAAAACGGATGTGAGGATCCTTGATGCCTGTGTGGAGCTTGCCGTCTGAGAACGTTCCGGCACCGCCCTCCCCGAACTGGATATTGCTCTCCGGCATAAGAATGCCGCTGTTGCGGAATGCCGCCACATGCATGGCTCGCTCCTCGACCGGACAGCCTCGTTCCAGCACGATCGGGCGCAGTCCTGCCCTTGCAAGAATGTACGCTGCAAACATGCCGCCGGGCCCGAAACCAATCACCACGGGTCTCTGGGGGCTGCGGCAGATCGGTACACGGTAGGCCTTTTCAGACACTGCCTGCACATCCTTGTCCGCATGCTTCAGAATCCGCTGCTCCCCCTCAGCACGGACATCCACCGTCAGCAGAAATGTGACAGCATCCTTTTTTCGTGCATCGACCGAGCGCTTTCGCAAACGGACAGATTTGATCTGCTTTTCAGGTATGTGCAGCTTTGCGGATACTGCACGCCTCAGCGCCGCATC
>JAFXOO010000239.1 GCA_017528675.1 Oscillospiraceae bacterium
ATCAGACCGGACTTCCGCTTTTCTGGCAGGTCGATCTGTGTGATGTCACCGGTGATGACCATTTTGCTTCCCTCACCGAGGCGGGTGAGGAACATCTTGATCTGTTCGGAGGTGGTGTTCTGCGCCTCATCGAGGATGATAAAGGCATCATCGAGCGTCCGCCCACGCATATAGGCAAGCGGTGCTACCTCTATAATGCCCTTTTCCATGTGGCGGGCAAAGGTCTCGGCGCCGAACATATCGAACAGCGCATCATACAGCGGCCGCAGGTACGGATCCACCTTATCCTGCAAATCACCGGGAAGAAAGCCGAGCTTTTCGCCGGCCTCCACAGCGGGCCGTGTGAGGATGATCTTCTGCACCTCGTGTGCCTTGAATGCCTTGACGGCAAGCGCCACGGCAAGATACGTCTTGCCGGTGCCGGCAGGCCCGATTCCGAGCGTGATGGTATGGCTGCGGATGGCATCGGTGTATTTCTTCTGGCCGACAGTTTTCGGCCGAACGACCTTCCCGGAGGTGGTGATGCAGATGCCGTCGCCGTCAAGCGAGCGGACGGATTCAGCCTCGCCGTCCTCGACCATCGACAGGCAATAGCGGACGGTCTGTTCGGTGAGATGGCTGCCCTTCCGGGCAAGTTCTCCGAGCAGCCGCAGTGCAGCGGCTGCCTTGCCGACCTGTTCTTCCTCTCCGGTGATCTGGATATCTGCTCCCCGGCAGAACAGCACAACGCTGTATTCCCGCTGGATGGTGAGCAGGTTTTCATCACAGCTTCCGAGGACTGCCTGGAGCTCGGAAGGCTGCTCAAAGCTAACGGTTGTTTCTGACATAGATTCTCCTGTGGTGATTATACGGCAGGTGCGGGATCCGGATAGAGCCGGTAAACGGGGAGCGATGCCCATTTCCCGGTCGAACTTCCTGCCCAGATCTCAATCTGGCGTTCATTGTTCTCGACACGGTAGCAGAGCATCCAGAGATCGGTATCCTTGTGGTTGTAGGAGGTCGATTGCTTCCGGATCAGGAATTTCCCTTTCCTGGACTGCTGGAATCTATCGTCCAGTGCTTTATAGATTGCAGCTCCCTCACTGTTGCCGTTCCAATGATAATAGCCGCCGTTGAGAGGCTGGCTCTTGGCTGGTGCAGCACCGGCACATTTTGCGACAACGTGCAGGTCATACGTTTCCTTGTTGACATTTACGGAATGGACCGTCTTGAAATTCTGCGAATAGAAGCAATCAAAAACGGTCTCTTTTTTGTTGTTGAAGCCCTCGTATTCATCTTCCTCGACCAGCAGCAGCGAAAACTCGTTGAAAATACTCCTGGCTGTAGCTGTATCGGCCTTGATCTTTGCCTTCCTGACGTATCCGATCATAGAAGGTATGATAATAGAAGCCAAAATGCCAATAATGGCGATGACAACGATCAGCTCCACCAGCGTGAAGCCCTCAATGCGGTTTCGCTTCATTTTTCAACATCCCCTTTATCGTGCGTAAACCTGATAAACGTAGTATACCAAATTTATTATACACCGAAACTCACAAAATGTCAATACGGCGGCAAGGAAATTTTGGGGACTTTGGTTAAAATTTGGTGACAGGAGCACCGGGAGCCTGATTTTTTTGCGAAACCTCTTGACAAAGTAGAGAAAATCGGGTATAATATACAACGAAAACAAAGCAGACACGCTGTGCCTCACCGTCTGACCCGGATTTTCCGGTGCCGAAACGGTCAATAGTTCCGGTAACTGCCCAGGATGCGCATGTCCTGAGCTTCTGTACGGGATTGGTGAGTGCAAAGCAGTTTGCACTCTTTTTTGTTTTAAATTAACATGCTTGGGGGTGCCCGCAATAAGTAAGGAAACAAAGGACATTCAGATCAATGAAATGATCCGGGACAAAGAAATCCTGGTCATTGACACTGACGGATCGAAGCTTGGTATCATGTCTGCCAAGGACGCACAGAAGCTTGCTATTGAGAAGAATATGGATCTGGTCAAGATTGCTCCGCAGGCCAAGCCGCCTGTGTGCCGCATCCTTGATTACGGCAAATATCTTTTCGAGCAGCAGAAGCGAGAGAAGGAAGCCAAGAAGAATCAGAAGGTCATGTCCATCAAGGAGATCCGCATGTTCTCTGCGATTGACACGCATGACTTCGAGACAAAGGTGAATCAGGCCATCAAATTCCTGAAATCCGGCGATAAGCTCAAGGTTTCTGTCCGCTTCAGAAAGCGTGCCATCGCACATCCGGAGCTGGGAGCAGAACTGCTTGACCGCTTCAAGGACGCATGTGCTGAGTTCGGTACGGTGGAAAAGCCCGCCAAAATGGAAGGCCGCAGCATCGTGATGTTCATATCCCCGAAGGCATCTAAGTAAGCATACCAAGTCAAAGGAGGAGCTATTATCATGGCAAAGAAAGTGAAGGTTAAAACACATTCCGGCGCAAAGAAGCGCTTCAAGCTGACCGCAAACGGCAAGGTGAAGTATCAGCACACCAACAAGCGCCACAGACTGACCCAGAAGGATACCAAGCGCAAGAGAATTGCAAGAGGCGCAGGCGTTGCAGACGTAACCAATGCACCGACCATCAAGAAGCAGGTTCCGTATCTGTAAGCCGTCAGGGCACAGTCAATCGTACAAAGAAAACGGGCACTCCGCTTCTGGGAGCGTCCTGCAAAAATCATCTGGAGGTAGATAAGTATGGCACGAGTTAAAGGTGCAATGATGACTCGCAAGAGAAGAAATAAAACACTGAAGCTGGCAAAGGGTTACTTCGGCGCAAAGAGCAAGCATTTCAAGATGGCCAAGCAGGCCGTGATGAAGTCCGGCCAGTATGCATACATCGGCAGAAAGCAGAGAAAGAGAGACTTCCGTCAGCTCTGGATCACCAGAATTTCTGCTGCCGCTAAGCTCAACGGCATGAACTATTCCACCTTCATGAACGGCTGCAAGAAGGCTGGTATCACACTGAACAGAAAGATGCTCTCCGAGATCGCCATTCATGACGCAGAGGGCTTCGCAGCAATTGTTGCACAGGCTAAGGCTGCGCTTTGATTTGCGGTTAAAATCGGACCACGCTCTTTCTCATGCGTAAAGGGCGTGGTTTTGGTGTTTTTTGGTGATTTGTGCAGGAGGAGGCGAAGGGCATGGAGCAGCAAACGCTCATCACATCGAAGGACAATTCCCTGATCCGCCGGTATCGGCGTATCTGCGAGGATAAGCGCTACCGGAACACGGAGCATGTCTTTGCGGCAGAGGGGCTCCGGCTCGTCTGTGAAGCATTGCAGGAGGGACACTGTGCATCGCTCTATGTCACGGAAGCGGCATGGGAAAAGCATGCCGGAGAGCTCCGGGACGGCCTCACAAAGCCCGTTTTCATTTCGGAGCAAATCGCCAGACACCTCTCCGAAACGGAGCATCCGCAGGGGGTGTTTGCGCTCTGCTATTCCACCAAAAAGCCGCTGCGCAAGGATACACTCCGCCGGGACGGACGCTATCTGGTGCTGTATGAGCTACAGGATCCGGGGAACATGGGCATGATCCTGCGGACGGCGGATGCCTTCGGGATTGACGCTGTACTGACGTACCAGTGCTGTGACATCTACAGCCCGAAGGTTGTGCGGGCAACGATGGGAGCCATCTTCCGGATGCCTGTGATCGAGGCACCGCCGGCGATGCCGCTGCATCTGCACCTGGAGGAAAAGCATCTCCGCTCCTATGCGGCTGTGCTCCATCCGGATGCAAAGCCGGTGACGGAATGCCGCTTCGGAAAGGGCTGCGCTGTGTGGATTGGCAACGAGGGGAATGGCCTGCCGGAGGATGCGGTGGCTGAATGCGAGGAGAAAATCATCATCCCGATGCAGGGCAATGCCGAATCGCTCAATGCAGCGATGGCGGCGGGGATCCTGATGTGGGAGATGGTTAAGGGGTGAACATGATATGAGTGAGAAGGGGACGGTTTACTGGCTGTTGCTGGTGATGGTATTCGGTGTGGGAAATGTGAAGCTGCATGATGCGCTGCGGGGCTGTGAAAGTGTCCGTGAGCTGTATTATACACTGCATGATCCGGATTGCAGTCTGCTGACAGACAAGGAACGGCAAAGACTCCGGAAGTCCACAAAGGACCAAGCGGAGCAGATCATAGAATTCTGTGAGAAGAGCGGAATCGGAATCATGACATGGGATGACGAGAGCTATCCCGATCAACTGCGGCATATTTACAACCCGCCATGCGTACTGTTCTATCGGGGCGACATGTCCCTGCTGCACGAGCAGGTCATCCTGACGGTGGTCGGTGCAAGGCATGCATCGGATTACAGTCTGAAGGCGGCGAATTTTCTGTGCAGTGACCTGGCACGGCACAATGTGCTGATTGCCAGCGGATGTGCACTTGGCATTGATGCGGCCGCACACTGGGCAGCGGTCAATGCAGGCAAGCCTACCATCGGCGTGCTTGGGTGCAGCGTGGAGTATGACTATCCCAAGGAGAACCGTGCGCTCAAGGAGCGCATCGTCCAGAACGGCCTGCTGCTGTCGGAATACTTTCCCGGCACCTCGCCGCTCCCGGCGCATTTCCCGGCCCGTAACCGGATTCTGGCGGGTATTGGTGAAGCAGTGCTGGTTGTGGAAGCCGGCGAAAGAAGCGGCTCGCTTATCACGGCAAATCTTGCCTGTGAGCAGGGCAAGCAGGTGTTCTGTGTACCGCCGGCGGATATTTTTGACAAGCGTTATGCGGGTGCCATCGGCTTTTTGCGGGATGGGGCATATCCGGCATTCGACATGATGGATATACTCTACTCGCTCTATCTGAAATACCCGTACAGGCTGGCGCTGTTTGACGAGGAGGAGTCCTCACGGACGCAGGATTCCCTTGTGTTCCGCAAGGAAACACCGCCGAAGCAGCCCGCTAAGGTGCGCACGGTCCCTGTGAAGGGCCGTCCGCCTGTCCCGGAGGAAAAACCGTATGAGATGCCGCCGGATGCAACCCCGGAGCAGCGCCGGATTCTTGAACTGCTGCGGAAGGGCGGACAGAATGTGAATGCTCTGTGCGTGATGCTCGGGATGGAGTTCGATACCATATCGATGCTGCTCATGGAGATGGATCTGAACGGCTGGATTGTCAATACAGGACGGGATATTTACGCATTACCGGAGAACTGAAACACCGCCGCACTGCGTTGTGAAAGCTCTCGCTGAAAGGAGTGTTTGCTGCATCGTGCAGCGTTAGGTTATGTCAAATTTAGTGATTGTGGAGTCGCCTGCCAAGGCGAAGACCATTCAGAAATACCTCGGTCCCGGCTATGAGGTGATTGCCTCGATGGGGCATGTGCGGGATCTGCCCAAGTCCAAGCTTGGTGTGGACGTGGAGCACGGCTTCACACCGCAGTACCTCGATATGAAGGGCAAGGAGGAAGTGATCAAGGAGCTCAAGAAGAAGGCGAAAAAGAGCGATGCTGTCTATCTCGCCACCGACCCTGACCGTGAGGGAGAAGCCATTTCGTGGCATCTGGCGCAGATGCTTCAGCTTGATATGAATGCCGACAACCGTGTCGCCTTCAATGAGATCACCAAAAGCGGCGTGCAGGCGGGTATGTCCAACCCGCACCGCATTGACCTTGATCTTGTCAATGCCCAGCAGGCACGCCGGATTCTTGACCGGCTTGTGGGGTATAAGCTCAGCCCGTTCCTGTGGAAGAAGGTCAAGCGTGGTCTGTCCGCAGGCCGTGTGCAGTCCGTTGCCGTGCGCCTGATTGTGGACAGGGAGGAAGAAATCCGGGCATTTGTCCCGAAGGAATACTGGAGCATTGATGCCAAGCTCCGTTCGCCGCACAGCACCAAGCAGTTCATGGCAAAGCTTGCCGCTGTGGACGGCAGCAAAATTGAAATTGGCAATGAGGCGCAGTCCCAGGTGCTCCTCGCACGCCTTGAAAAGGCTGACTTCACCGTGAGCGCCATCAAGAAGCGTGTCACCAAAAAGCAGCCCGCACCGCCTTTCATCACATCCACCATGCAGCAGGAGGCCTCCAAGCGTCTTGGCTTCCAGTCGAAGCGGACGATGAAGGCTGCGCAGGAGCTGTACGAAGGTATCGACGTAGACGGCATGGGTGCTGTCGGCCTCATCACCTATATGAGAACCGACAGTCTCCGGATTTCTGTCGATGCGCAGAATGCCGCTGCTGCCTATATCCGGGAGAATTACGGCGAGAGCTATCTCCCGCCGAAGCCCAGAATCTATAAATCCAAGAAAAATGCCCAGGATGCGCATGAAGCCATCCGTCCTTCCATGCCGGAGCTGTCTCCGGACCGGGTGAAAAACAGTCTGACCAATGACCAGTACAAGCTTTACAAGCTGATCTGGGAACGCTTCATTGCCAGTCAGATGGCAAATGCGCTGCTTGACACGATTTCCGTGGATATTGAAGCAGACGGCTGTCTGTTCAAGGCATCGGGCTATTCTGTGAAATTTGACGGCTTTACCGTGCTGTATGAGGAGAAGAACGAGAATGAGGAGGAGAACCAGAAGATGCTTCCGCTCCTCGCCGTTGGCGATGTTCTTAAAGTGCTCGATCTCTCCGGCAACCAGCACTTCACCCAGCCGCCCCCACGCTATTCCGAAGCGACCCTCATCAAGACGCTCGAAGAAAACGGCATCGGCCGTCCGAGTACCTATGCGCCGACGATCACAACGATCCTGGCGAGAATGTACGTCGAGCGTGAGGGCAAGCAGCTCCGGCCGACAGCGCTCGGTGAGGTCACAACGCAGGTGATGAAGGAGCATTTTGCCAATATCGTAGACGCTGATTTTACAGCGAAGATGGAAACAGAGCTCGATAATGTCGAGCAGGGGACACAGGACTGGGTTGGTATGCTCGACACGTTCTACCATGACTTCTCCCAGACATTGACCACCGCTGAGGAGGCAATGGAGGGAAAGCATGTGAAAATCCCGGATGTGGAAACAGACATCGAATGCGACCAGTGCGGCAGAAAAATGGTCATCAAGATCGGACGCTACGGCAAATTCCTCGCATGTCCCGGCTTCCCGGAGTGCCGCAACACCAAGCAGATCATCCAGGAGACCGGCGGCACCTGCCCGAAATGCGGCAAGAAGGTTGTGCAGAAAAAGTCCAAGCGTGGCCGTACCTTCTACGGCTGTTCCGGCTATCCGGAGTGCAATTTCATGACCTGGAACGTTCCTGTTGAAGAAAAATGCCCGCAGTGCGGCTGCTCTCTGTTCCAGCGGGGCGGCAAATCCGGCACGCTGGTCTGCGAGAAGGAAGGCTGCGGCTACCAGAGGAGTCTGAAATAAGCGGGGAGCCCCGCTGCTGAGTTGCTTTGAAGCTTACGGTGCGTCTCTTTGAGGAACGCTTGCAACCAATGCTTCGCAAAGGCTGCAATGCTCAGCATTCCAAGGCAACACCGCACAAAGCCCGCCTGGCGGCTTGGCGGCACATCTGCTTGCATCTTTTCCGTCATCTTGCACAGAAATTCCTTGCTGGGCGCCAGCCCAGCGGCGTCATTTCTATACAATCTGACGAAAAATCTGACTGC
>JAFXOO010000240.1 GCA_017528675.1 Oscillospiraceae bacterium
GGAATGGTTTCCACAATATCAGCCTTTCGGGTATGGCACTTGACATTTCCATTGTTGTTGCATTCCTGAACATGACCAAGCAGTTCACCGGTAATGTCAACCAGGTGGCACAGCAGTTCAACGCTGTTGTCATGGCGCTTGCCGGTGCAGAACGTATTTTCTCGCTGATGGACGAAGAACCGGAAGCAGATGAGGGCTATGTCAAGCTCGTCAATGCCCGGATCAGTCCCTCCGGAGAGATTACGGAAGTCGATCACCACACCGGTCAGTGGGCATGGAAGCACTTCCACAAGGCGGAAGGCACTGTCACCTACACCCGACTTGAAGGCGATGTGCTGCTCGACAGCGTAGACTTTGCCTATGAGCCGGACAAGCCGGTGCTGCATGACGTCAGTGTCTTTGCAAAGCCCGGCCAGAAGGTCGCCTTTGTGGGCTCGACCGGTGCCGGTAAAACGACCATCACCAACCTCATCAACCGCTTCTATGACATCGCTGACGGCAAGATCCGTTATGACGGCATCAACATCAACAAGATAGTCAAATCCGATCTGCGCAAATCGCTCGGACTGGTATTACAGGAAACCAACCTGTTCACCGGCACGGTCATGGACAATATCCGCTATGGCAAACTCGATGCTACCGATGAAGAATGCATTGCTGCGGCCAGACTTGCCGGTGCGGATGACTTCATCACCCGCCTGCCGCAGGGCTACAACACACTGCTGACCGGCAACGGTGCGAACCTCTCGCAGGGACAGCGTCAGCTCATTGCCATTGCCCGTGCTGCTGTGGCAGATCCGCCGGTCATGATTCTGGACGAGGCTACCTCCTCCATCGACACCCGCACCGAGGCCATCGTGGCAAAGGGCATGGACAAGCTCATGGAGGGCAGAACGGTCTTTGTCATTGCACACCGGCTCTCCACCGTGCGCAATGCGGATGTTATCATGGTGCTTGACCACGGACGCATCATTGAACGTGGCAGCCATGACCAGCTTATTGCACAGAAGGGGCACTATTACCAGCTCTATACCGGTGCCTTTGAACTGGAGTAAGACAGCCGCAGAACTCACATTCTACCACAGGATTTCCTGTGCTTCGCCCCCTGCCCGGCAGCAGGGGGCGGTTTTTTGGCTTTCACGCATCCTGCCGGCACTGCATACTCTGTAGCAGAGCAAATGCTCAAAAAGGAGCAAGGAGCGATGCATATGAATCGAACCATCATCCTCGTGGCAGGCGGGGATCTGCGATACGGCTACACAGCTCAGGCACTCGCTGCAAATGATGCCTACGAGGTCTGGGCAGCGGGCATACCTAAGAAATTCCTGCCGGATGAACGCATTCATCTCGTGGAATCCGCTGCGGACGGTCTGCCTATGTGTGATGTACTGCTGCTGCCGATGCCTGTGTCGGAGGACGGCGTGCTTGTCAATGCCCCCTTCTCCCGCCGGCACCTTCCGTTGCAGGGATTTATACCGAAGGTGCGGGAGGGCGGACTTGTCCTCGGCGGAAAATTCGGCAAGGCACAGGCGGTCTTTCAGCAGGCAGGTCTGGAAACCGTGGACTATCTGGCTCGTGAGGAGCTGAGCATGCGCAATGCCGTTCCCACAGCTGAGGGCGCTGTTCAGATCATGCTGGAGGAGATGCCACGGACGATCTTTGGGAGCCGTGTCCTGCTGCTGGGATTCGGGCGCATTGGTGCCCGCATGGCAATGCTGCTCAAGGCATTCGGCGCACAGGTCACGGTTGCAGCAAGAGATCCCGCTGCACGGGCCGGCGCAGAGATGCTCGGCTGCCGGAGTATCCCCTTCACAGCACTTCAGGAAGCGGCTTTGCAGGCAGATGTGATCTGCAATACCGTCCCTGCCAAAATCATTACAGAGAGTGTCCTGAAGGCAATCCAGCAGGAGACACTGGTGCTTGATCTCGCCTCCAAGCCGGGCGGTGTGGACTGGGATGCTGCACAGGAGCTCGGCAGACAGGTAGTCTGGGCACTGTCACTGCCCGGCAAGACCGCTCCGGTCACTGCCGGAGAGATCATCGCCGTAACCGTCGCACATATTCTGGAGGAGAGGAGGACAGCTCATGGAGAGACTTGACGGCATCCGCATCGGCTTCGCCATGACCGGGTCATTCTGTACGTTTGAGAAAGCCTTTGCCCAGGCACAGGAGCTTGTCACCCTCGGTGCAGAGCTGGTGCCCATTCTGTCCGAGCACGCAGCGGGCATCTCCACACGCTTCGGCACTGCGGCTGAAATGCGCAAGCGCATCGAGGACATCGCCGGACGCCCCGCCATCCTCACCATTGAAGATGCAGAACCCATAGGCCCGAAAAATCTGACGGATATTATGGCAGTTGTCCCCTGCACCTCCAATACCGCTGCCAAGCTTGCGCACAGCATCACGGATACGGCTGTGACAATGGCTGTCAAATCACATCTGCGGGGCGAAAAACCGGTTGTACTTGCCATCGCTTCCAATGATGCACTGGCAGGAAGTCTGAAAAACATCGGGCTTCTGGCGAATATGCAGCATTATTACCTCGTTCCCCTGCTGCGGGATGACCCGGTAAAAAAGCCCGCTTCCCTTGTGGCGGATTTTCCGCAGACAGTCCGTACCATCCGGTATGCACTGCACAAGGAGAATGTTCTTTGATTGTCAACCAGATACAAAAGGATAGTTGACAACGAACGAAGGTTGTGTTATAATGATACTATCAAAGGAAAGGAGTATCGCTATGACACATACCATGGAACAAAAAAAGCCCTTCAAGGCGCTTGATATTGCCTATATCGGCGTCTGCACTGCGCTCATTGCCGTATGCAGTTATATCTCCATACCGACAGTAGTACCGTTTACGCTGCAAACACTCGCTGTCTTCCTCGTGATGCAGATTCTCGGCGGACGCAATGGATTCTATTCCGTTCTGGCTTACCTGCTGCTCGGTGCAGTCGGTGTACCTGTCTTTGCAGGATTCACAGGAGGCCCCGGCGTTCTGTTCGGTACAACGGGCGGATATCTGATCGGATTTCTTCTGATGGCAATGCTCTACTGGGCAGCAGAGGCACTGGTCGGAGAAGCGCTCTGGGTGCGCATTGTCTCACTCATTGCAGGACTCGCCGTCTGCTATGCCTTCGGAACCGTGTGGTTTCTGTTCCTCTATAACCGCAGCAACGACCCGGTAGGCATCAGCACAGCACTTGGCTGGTGCGTTCTGCCGTTCCTCATCCCGGATGGTATCAAGCTTGCAGCAGCTACAGGACTTGCCGCAGCGCTCCGCCCGGTTCTCAGGAAGCAGTGAAGCTGCGTCCGCACCATGCGCTGTGTATTGGTTTCTTCCAGGGAAAGGGGTATAGCCCGGAATTTACAGTGCATCTGGCAGAGGTGATCCTCCGGCTCTCGGCAGAGAATCCGGAGATCACACTCACCTGCAACTGCGATTGCATCTGTGAAGCGTGTCCGCACCGGATCAACGGCGTCTGTGATGCTGCCTCCAAAGTCCTGCGCTATGACAGTGCCGTCCTGCAATACTGCGGTCTGGAGGAAGGAAATGTGCTGCAATGGAGCGAGCTCCGGCAAAGGGCACAGCAGTTTGCAGTTCCCTGCTTACAGGAAATCTGCGGCGGATGCCAGTGGTATGCCGTCTGCCGCAGTCAGACAACATCATCCCGGTGAGCGCTGTACAAACGTGCAGCGCTCCCTTTTTCGGGCATAGCGGTGCAAAAGGGCTGTGCGTGGAGGCCGGCACCTGTTCAGGAAAACGGGAAGAATCTTTGGCTGCCCTCTTGACAAAATCTGTAGATTGGTGTATAATAGCATCATAGAAGATGCTTCGGGATATGTGTAATTCATAACCGACGGTA
>JAFXOO010000241.1 GCA_017528675.1 Oscillospiraceae bacterium
AGAACCCGACCCGTGTCGAGCGCATCAGCTTTGACCCGGATATCATCCGTCTGTGCGAGACATTCCACAAGCACTGCCCGCTACAGATGCCGTTCAATATCCAGTTCAAGTACCTGGACGGCGTTCCGTACTTTTTAGAGGTCAACACCCGCATGTCCGGCGGCATCCAGATGGCTTGCCTGGCTGCCGGTGTCAACATCCCGAATATTGCCGTCAACCGTCTGCTCGGCATTGAAAAGCCCTGGACGATTGACCGCCGTGAAAAGCGCATCACCCATGTTGAAGTGCCGCTGGTCGTATCGGAGGACAACGCATGATCTACCGGGAACAGGATGTTCTGCGCCTTGCCAGACGCTGGAAGAATGCCAAACGCAGCTATCTGCTCGTGGATCCGTTGCAGGGCAAGCATGTGCCGGTCTCTCCGCAGGCGGCGCTTGCCATGATGCGCTCGCTCGGAACGCTGCTGCTGCGGGAAGCAGGAGATGCAGGGCTGCTCATCGGCTTTGCCGAAACAGCAACCGCCATCAGCGGCGCTGCGGCGCTTTGCTTTGGCGCAGAGCTGCAATATTTGCAGACCACAAGAGAATCCTGCGGCGACGTCCGGATGCTCGAATTTGCAGAGGAGCACAGCCATGCTGTCACCCAGCAGATCGCCTCTGCACCCCTTGCGGCGCTGCGAACACGCCGCATCATCATGATTGATGACGAGATCTCCACCGGCCGCACGATTGAAAATATCATCGCCGTGCTGCGCAGAGAATTCCCGGCACTGCGGGAGACTGCGTTCGTGATCGGGTCGATTATCTGCCGCCTGAGCGAGGAGCGCCGCCGTGCGCTGTCTGAGCAGAATATCCGCTTTGTATCGCTTGTTCCGGTTGCAGACAGGGATTTTGAAAGCGCAGTTTCCGGCATGGACGCTGAGCCGCCTGTGATGGCGGAGCGCTCCGATTTACCGTACACCACCTATCATGCGCAGTGCCCGCTGCCGGCATTCCGGACGGGAACCAATGCCGGCACCATGCAGACGGCGCTTGACCGCTTCGCTGCGGAGTGCGGCAGCTATCTGGAGGAGAAGCTTCCCTCTGCCGGCAGGATCCTGCTGCTCGGCACGGAGGAGTGCATGCTCCCGGCGATGATGACCGGGCAGTATCTTGAGACACACTGCCCCGGACTTTCCGTGTTCACACACGCCACCACCCGCAGCCCGATCGGCATCTGCCGGGCGGAGGGCTATCCCTGCCCGAACGGGGTACAGCTTGCGAGCTTCTATGAAGCGGAGCGGGTGAACTATCTCTATAATATCCGGGACTACGATGCGGTTGTTGTCGTGACGGACAGCACGGACGATGCGCAGTGCCGGCTCGCCATGCAGTATCTTGCAGGAGCATTCCCGCAGCACTGCAATACATTCTATCTGATACGAGGTTGATGATGCGCACAAGTTATTCTGAACAAGATGTGACCATGCTGCTCAAGGACATTACCGGCATGGTTGAGCCGCTCGACAATGCCGAGCGGGAGCGCCGGATCCAGTCCGGCGTCCATTATTCCGAAATGCTGCCCAAGGAGAGCCTTCCCTCCGAGGTCTACAAGCGCACGTTTCTGACGGCACTGGAAAACTATGCTGCACCGACCGCCAAGGCAACCGAGTGCATTGCCGAGCGGATTCTTGCCGAAAAAGGGCGTGATCTTGTACTGGTCTCTCTGGCGAGAGCCGGTACACCGGTGGGCATTCTCATCAAGCGCTATCTGAAGCAGTTCCACGGCATTGATGCCCCGCACTATACCATTTCCATCATCCGTGGACGGGGCATTGACAAAAATGCAATGCGCTATCTGCTGGAGCGCTACAAGCCCTCGCAGCTCCAGTTCATTGACGGCTGGACAGGCAAGGGCGCCATCCAGACCCAGCTCCGGGAGGCAATGCAGGACTTCCCCGGCGTGGACGACCGTGTAGCGGTGCTGTCTGACCCGGCGGGCGTGACGGAGCTTTGCGGCACGCACCAGGATTTTCTGATTCCGAGCTCCTGCCTGAATTCAACGGTATCCGGGCTTATCAGCCGCACCTTCTGCCGGAGTGATATCATCGGAGAGAAGGATTTCCACGGGGCAATGTTCTATGCAGAATACGCCTCGGCGGACATGTCCAATCTGTTTCTGGAAAGGGTCGCAGCACAGTTCGGCTGTGATTATATCTTCCCGGAGGAGGAGGTATCCGACCGCTCACCGATCGGTGAGGTGCAGGAGATTGCAAGGTACTTCGGCATTTCCGACATCAATTTCGTCAAGCCCGGCATCGGGGAGACAACCAGGGTTCTGCTCCGGCGGATTCCGTGGAAAATTCTCGTCCACAGCCTCGATGACACGGCGTTTCTCGGCCATATCTACCAGCTTGCATCAGAAAAGCAGATTGAGCTGGTGGTCTATCCGTTCCGGCACTACCGTGCCTGCGGGCTGATCCGCAATTTAGCGGATACATGACCGGGCTGCGAGCAGTGCCGTGAAATCCGACTCGCAGAAAGGAGTTATCTATGATACTATTCCTGGAAGGACTTGCCATGTGCTTTATCATCCTGATCGTATGCGTCATCGGGATCGCCTTTGACGGGCCGGTCGGACTGGTGACATTCTATGAACCGGAGGTGCAGGAAAAGGTCATTGCACTCGGTCTGATAACACGGAAAAAGATCACGAGGAATGCCGTGATTGCCGGGATTTTTGTCTTTCTCCCCATGGTGCTCTTTATTCCGTATATTGTCTACGGCATCAACGGCGCCAGGGGGTTCACGGACGGACTGATGCAGATGCTCGTGCTCGGCATGATGTACGGGCTGTTCGACCGGCTGTTCATCGACTGGTTCTGGGTCGGCAAAACAAATGCCTGGAACATTCCGGGCACCGAGGAATTCAAGCCCTACATCCCGAAGAAAACGCTGCTCAAAAAGTGGATCGGCACGCTGGTCGTTTACCCGCTGTTTTATGTGCTGGTCGCCTGGATCATGTCTCTGCTGCTCAAATAGCGGGCAGGTGGAGAGCCCCCCGCCGGCATCTTGCTGCTGTAGGAGGGGATCACAAAAATGAGGATATCATGAAAGTATTATTTTCCGACCTTGACCAGACGGTCATTTATTCCCACCGGCATCCGCTGCCGGGAGAGACACTCGTGATGGAATACCTGAACGGCAGAGAGCAGAGCTTTATCCAGGCGGAGAATCTTGCGGTGCTGCGTGATTTCTGCGCCGGGGATGACCGGCTCTTTGTACCGCTGACGACCCGCACGGAAGCACAATACCAGCAGCTCTCCCCGTTACAGGAGGCACTTGGCTATCGCTATGCGCTGCTCTGCAACGGGGCAGTGCTGTATGACTGCGGCATCCCGGACAGGGCATGGGCGGCGGAATCCGAGCAGCTCGCAGCGCCGTATCAGACGGTACTGAAGGAGGTGCGCTCACTGCTGCTCTCGCAGGCAGAGCCCGAACATGTCCACGACATCCTGCCCTTTCTGCTCTATGTCAGCACAGAGAATCCGGAGCTTCCGGAGCTCGTAAAGCAGCGCTGCTGCGGGACGGGCGTGGATGTCCTGCAAAGTGGAAAGAAGCTCTACTGTATCCCGGCGCCGCTCTCAAAGGGCGAGGCGGTGCGGCGGTTCACGGAGCGGTTCGGCATTGCACAGACCTATGCCATCGGGGACAGCCTGTTCGATGTGCCGATGCTCCGGGCATGCCGCCGTGCCTTTGCCCCGGCGGAGATTGCTGCGCTGCTTCCGCAGGCAATGCCGCTCACACAGCCGTTCTCCATGCGTGAGGTCATCGCTGCAATGTATCGGGAGGACAGCCTATGAAACGACTGCTCTGTGCTGCTGTTTTCCTGCTTTTGTTCTGTACCGGATGCGGCAAAGCGCCGCTGCACCGGGCAGCTTCGGTGACAGAGCTGCCGCTGACGGAGATACCGTCTGAACCGCCTGCGGAATCGTTCCCGGAAACAGTGCCGGAACTGATACCGGAGACAGACGCCCCTGCGGAAACAGAAGCCACAAAGCCGCCTGAAACAGAGGCAACACCTGCCAAAGCGCCTGCCATCGTCCTGACGGACGCAGACGGCTCCGGGACAGAGTACACATTTGTCTATGCAGGTGAAGCATTTCAGGCATTCTATACCCCGGACAACTGGAAAATTATCAATTCCTACCGCATTACGGATGCTGCGGCGATGCTGGAAATCTGCGAAGCCCTGAACGCCGAGCACACCATACACAGTGCAGATTATACCGCATGGCGCACACCGGAGGACATGGCCTACGAATGGGAACAGCATAATCTTGCGTACCAGATGCTTGCAGACGACTCCCCCTGGAAGGAGAGTGCACGGGATGTGGACATCAACCCGGAGGATCAGGGCAAGAGTCTCTATGAGCTTTATCAGTCACGGATACAATAAAAACACCCCTGCTTCCTTCACCGGAAACAGGGGTTCGTTTTATTTTCCTACCGCAAACAGCCGGATGAAGGCTGCTTCGTTTTCAATCACGCCATAGGCCCTCGCACGCATCCAGATCTTGATTGCCCAGTTGGTGTGGGGCTTGACCTCGTTCATCTTGTTCGCTCCGCAGCCCTTCATCACGGCGCCCTGCGGGTTGCCGAGAATCATACATGCGTCGTCATACTCCTCCTTCGTCACCGCCATAAGCGCATTGACGAATTTGACATGTGTCGGATGGATAACCGTCCTGCCGACAAAACCGTTGGCCTTGTCGAGGATGACCTCCCGCAGCAGCCCGTCGATCTCGTTGTTGACAATCGGAATGCGCTTCATCAGGTAATCCTCCAGTCCATGCTCCGGCAGATCCTCGAACATGAGCTCCTTCGGTGCCCGGAAATATTCCCAGACAGGGCCGGAGATGGTGTAGTCATTGTTCCGCCCGCAGACGTTCACGATGTCCGACAGGCAGTCCCGCACTGCCGTGATGTCATAAATCGAATAGTCCACATTCCGCCGCAGTCCGAACACGGATGAGAAATCTGTTCCGCCCACACGCACCTGTAGTACCAGGTCATGGTACTTGTCTAAAATGCGTTTGATACCGAGCAGCTGCTCCATGCGGCTCTCCTTGTAGGCAACTTCCCTGTCCTCGATGATCGGCATGCCATAGAGGATGTCACAGAAGCGCTCGTTCAGCTCCCGCAGATAGGCAAAATACTCGTAGCCGTTCCCGGCGTTGAACTTCGGAAAATTGATGCCGCACAGCGACTTGACCTGATGCCGTGTCAGGCTCTCGCCAAAGCGCTTGAACTGCGGCAGATTACGGATGCGCACAAAGATCAGCGGTACCTGATCCTCGTCAATGGTGCCGTCCTCCACTGCCTCCGTAACCGTGTCGAGCAGGCGGTGAATATTTGCCTCTGCCGCCTCAACCTGATCCTCCGGACAAGCGTCCTCCAGACAGAGCACAACCGTTGTCAGACCCGGCATGACGCCGGAAAGAATCTTCGGCGTAAAATCCTTTGTACCGGGGACGTACATCGTTGCGCCGAGGCAGTATTGCAGCAGCTCACGCTCGGTGTGCTTGTTGAAATGCTCAGGCTCCTTCACAAACCGGAAGTCTGGGTTATATAAATGGTGTCTCATGGCATTATTCCTCTATCAGTGTTTTTGCAGCCGCAGCATGTTTCTGCTCCTGCCGTATTGTAAACCACAGCAGCCATACAGATGCCGCCATCATGATGAGCTCCGTAACAGGCTGTGCCCAGAGCATGCCGCCGAATCCGAATACCCGGTTTAACACAAGCAGCAGCGGGATATACAGAATGAGCTGCCGCACAAGCGTAATGGCAAAGGCATAGAGCGGCTTTCCCATTGCCTGAAAGCTCATCCTGCTCATGGAAACCGCCCCGACAAAGGGCAGAATCCACATGATCGTCCGCAGTACATGGCTGCCTGTGCGGATGACCTCCGGGCTGTCCGTGAATACGTCGATGAACAGCGGCGCCAGAATCCCGAACCAGAGCATCAGAAACAGCTCTGTGCCGCTGACGATGAGCACACCGGCCTTCAGTACCCGCAGCATTCTCGGATAATTCTTTGCACCGTAGTTATAGCCCATGATCGGCTGGGTACCGGCAGCAAACCCCTGGTAAATATAATTGCCGAGGGAGAGGATTTTCTGTGCGATACCCATGGCAGCCACCGTCAGCTCGCCGTAATCCACGGCCAGATGATTGTTGACAATGTACGCAGCCGATGTCAGGAGCGTTTCAAGCGTGGCCGGCACGCCTACCCAGAAGATCTCACCGAGTATTTCCTTCGTCGGCTTCAGATAGTGCAGAGCCGGCCGCAGCAGCGTCCTTCTGCAAAGGTAGAATAGCAGCGAAATGCCCATGCTCACGGCATTCCCGATCACCGTAGCAATGGCAGCGCCCTGCACCTGCATCCCCAGCACAAAAATAAAGACCGGATCCAGTACAATATTTGTGAACGTTCCTGCCATCATCCCGGCGACAGAATATTTCACCGAGCCCTCACTGCGCAGGAGCGACCCAAGGGTGTAGCTTCCCATCGTGAAGATGCTGCCGAGCAGCAGAATCATGACGTACTGCCGGGTATAGAGGAAGGTGTTGTCCCTGGCGCCAAGCCCGTACACAACCGGATCGAGCAGCAAAAGTCCGATGCCGCCCACCAGAAAACTTGCTGCTGCCGTCAGCCAGAATGCCACGGTAACCGTATGGTCGGCATCCTCCTTCCGGCCGGCGCCAAGGCAGCGTGCAATCAGCGATGCCGCACCGGTACCGATCATGTTGGAAACAGCCACCATGACCATCATCACGGGATAGGCAAGATTCACCGCTGCCATCTGGTAGTCATCCTTTGTCTTGCCGATAAAATAGGTGTCCACCAGATTGTAGAGCACCATGATACACATACCGGCAATCAGCGGGACTCCGAGCCTGACGACTGCCTTTGCAGGCGCCTCACTGCTCAGCAGCGCAATGCGCTTGTCGTCCTTTTGCGTTTCCACGTCCTTTTCACTTCCTCATCCGGACTGTTTCTGGTGCAGGCTGAGCGGAAGCGCTGCTCCCGCCATGCTTATTTTGCCTGCTCCCGCAGGATATTATAGCAGATTTTGCCGCTGACAGTCTTAGGCAGACTCTCAACAAATTCAATCACTCTCGGATACTTGTAAGGTGCCGTCCGTTCCTTGACGAAGGTTTGCAGTTCCTTTTTGAGCGCCTCGCTGCCTGTAAAGCCGGGTGCCAGTACAGCAACCGCCTTGACAAGCTGGCCACGCTCCTCGTCCGGCACGCCGATCACCGCACACTCCATTATCGCAGGATGCTGGATCAGCACGCTCTCGACCTCGAACGGGCCGATCCGGTAGCCGCTCGATTTGATCACATCGTCCACACGGCCGACATAGTAATAATAGCCGTCCTCGTCACGGTAAGCCGTGTCGCCGGTGCCGTACAGGCCGCCCCGGAAATAGCGGGCAGTGGCCTCCTCATTCTTCTCATAGCCCATACAGAGCCCCTCCGGCATGCCCTCACGGGTGTCAATGACGATCTCGCCGGTCTCACCCACCGGTATCGGATTCCGGTCGTGATCGACCAGCATCACACGGAACAGCGGATTCGCCTTGCCCATAGAGCCACGCTTCGGATGGGAATTGGCAAAATTGCCGATGATGAGGGTGGTTTCGGTCTGACCGAAGCCCTCCATGATCTCCAGCCCCGTTTTCTCATAGAACAGGCGGATGATCTCCTCCTGCAATGCTTCGCCTGCTGTGGAAGCATGCTGCACACTTGCAAATGCCTCCCGCCGGATTCCGGTCTTGGCCATCATCCGGTAGAGCGTCGGCGGTGCACAGAAGGTCGTGACCTTGTACTTCTCGATCACATCCATCATCTGCTCGGCGTGGAAGCGCTCAAATTCATAAACCATGACGGCACTGCCGCAGAGCCATTGCCCATAGAGCTTGCCCCAGGAGCACTTCGCCCAGCCGGTATCCGCCACTGTCAGATGCAGCCCGTCATCCTGAACACACTGCCAGTAACGGGCCGTCACGATATGTGCCAGCGGGTAGGTGTAGTTATGGCTGACCATCTTGGGATTGCCGGTCGTACCGGAGGTGAAATACATCAGAAAACGGTCGGTTGCCTTGGTCGGCTGCCGCTTCAGATGTGCCGGATAGGCATCGAGCTTGTCATCCATCCGGGTAAAGCCCTCACGCTCTGCACGGACGGTATAGAGCTGCGGTTTGATAACGGTTTCCTTTATGGATTCCCGCACACGCCCGCACAGATCCTCGCTCTCTGCACAGATGATGGTGCGGATACCTGCCGCATCAATACGGTAGGTGATGTCATGCACCTGAAGCATATGTGTGGCCGGCACGAGCACAGCACCGATCTTGTGCAGTGCCATTGCCACATACCAGTACTCGTAGTGCCGCTTGAGCATGACCATCACCCGGTCGCCGTTGCGCACACCCTGGTCGAGCAGATAAGCGGCTGCCTGTGATGAAAGCCGGCTGATATCTCCGAATGTCAGCATCTTTTCGTTGCCATTTTCATCGCACCACTGAATGGCACGCTTCTGGGGTGCCCTGGCTGCAATCACATCCACCACATCATAGGCAAAGTTGAAATTATCCTCATAATGCAGCGAGAATTCGATCAGCTCACCGTTTTCGTCAAATGCAGATGTGCTGAATTCTTTGTATAACGGTTCCATGGACGGTTTACCTCCGTTTTCTGTTGCGCACTGCGCTTCTGTCAACACCAAATCCCTCCGCAGACAGGGGAGGGATCCGGGGATACTTATTTCTCGTCAAAAACGCCGAATTTACGGAATCTCTGGTATCTCTGCTCCACGATCTCCTCCTCGCTCATTGCAGCGAATTCCTCAATCGTGTCAAGCAGACGCAGCTTGATGCCTGCGCACATCTTGTCAAAGTGGTCGAAATCCTCACGGATGACCTTCTCGGCCACACCAAGGCTCTTCATATCCTGTGCCGTGATGTGCAGGCAGTCTGCTGCCTTGGCAACATTCTCAGGAGTGGATTCCTTCCACAGAATCGAAGCGCAACCCTCCGGGGAAATGACGGAATAGACCGCATTTTCGAGGATAAAGACCTTGTTTGCGCTTGCCAGTGCCAGAGCGCCGCCGCTTCCGCCTTCACCGATGACGATGGAGATGACCGGTGTGCGCAGACCCATCATTTCCATGATGCTCTCTGCGATTGCCTGACCCTGTCCACGTTCCTCGGCATCCGCACCCGGATAAGCACCGAGTGTATCCACAAAGCAGATGACCGGGCGGTGGAATTTCTCCGCCTGCTTCATCAGACGCAGCGCTTTGCGGTAGCCCTCCGGCTTCGGGCAGCCAAAGTTGCGTGCCAGACGGCTCGGCAGATCCGTGCCCTTCTCCATTGCCAGGAAGGTGACCGGATGCTTGTCAATGAAGCCCACGCCGCCCATGATTGCCAGATCATCGCCAAAACGGCGGTCGCCGTGCAGCTCGAAGGGGAATTCGATGATGCCCTTCACATAGGCCTCGCCCGTCGGGCGGCCGTTCTTTCTCGCTGTTTTCAGCTTCTCATAGGAATCCATGCTCACACGCTCCTTTTATGAATGGTCAGCAGCTCAGCGAGGGTATCACGCAGCTCTGCACGGGGCACGATCGCATCCACGAAGCCGTGCTCCAGGAGAAATTCTGCACTCTGGAAATTATCCGGCAGCTTACTCTTGGTGGTCTGCTCCACTACACGCCGTCCCGCAAATCCCACAAGGGCATTCGGCTCGGACAGGATGATGTCACCCTGCATGGCAAAGCTCGCTGTTACACCGCCTGTGGTCGGATCGGTCAGTACAGTGATGTACAGAAGTCCCGCATTGCTGTGGTTCTTGACCGCACCGCTGACCTTTGCCATCTGCATCAGGGACAGCACGCCCTCCTGCATTCTGGCGCCGCCTGAAGCAGTGAAGCCGATGACCGGGAGCTTATGCTCGGTCGCATATTCAAACAGCCGGGTAATCTTCTCACCCACAACGCTGCCCATGCTCGCCATGATGAACTTGGAATCCATCACGAAAACAGCAAACTCATTGCCCGCCACGGATGCGATGCCGCAGACAACGGCATCCTCCTCCCTGGTGGTGCTCATCGCCTTGTCGAGCTTCTCCTGATAGCCCGGAAATTCGAGGAAGTCCTTGCTGGTAAGCCCGTTATGCAGCTCGTGGAAGCTGTTCTTGTCGCAGAGCAGTTCCAGACGACTGCGGGCGCCGAGGCGGTAATAATAGCCGCAGTTTGGGCAGATATAGTTGTTCTTGTAGAGATTGTACTTCGTTTCCTCATGATTGCACTTCTTGCAGGTCACATGCTGCACCTTCGCAGAGGGAGTACTTACCTTTTCAAGGAAATCATTGATAAAGCTCATCCTTACGCCTCCTTGGGCACGAGAGCAAACGAGAATTCAGCCGTGACGGCGGTCTTGCCGTTCACCGTGCCCTTGCCCTTGCAGAAATAGAAGGGTCCCTTGCTCCTGATGATCTCACATTCTGTCTCATAGGTATCGCCGGGCTTGACAGGGCTGCGGAATTTCACCTTGTCAAGACTTGTGAAATACGGGGTCTGCCCCTCCGCTGCCGATGCCAGCAGCACACAGGCGGACTGCGCAAGAATCTCGCAGAGAATCACTCCCGGAACGACCGGATTCCCCGGAAAATGGCCCTTCAGGAACCACTCCTCGCCGGTGATGTAAAGCTTGCCGTGTGCCTTGCCGTCCTCCGCAGTTGCCTCATCAAGCAGCAGCATGTTATCACGATGGGGAATAATCCCCATGATTTCTTCTCTTGTCATAGCTTACACCTTCCTGAAAGCGATCGCTGCATTATGTCCGCCGAAGCCGAGGTTGGTCGAAATTGCAAGCTCAAGCGGCGTGTGCACAGCGGTGTTCGGTGTATAATCCAGGTCGAGTTCCGGATCCGGAACGGTGTAGTGGATGGTCGGCGGAACAGTGTCGTTTTGCAGTGCCAGGACGGCCGCAATCGCCTCCACGGCACCGGTTGCACCGAGCATATGACCGGTCATGGACTTGGTCGAGCTGATGTGCAGCTTGTAGGCATTCTCACCGAATGCACGCTTGAACGCCGTGGTCTCGGTTTTGTCATTGAGCGGTGTGGAAGTGCCGTGCGCATTCACATAGACCTTGGAGTAGTCGATCTCACCGTCCGGCATGGCATCGAGGATTGCCTTGGCGACAAACTGTGCCTCCGGGTCGGGAGCGGTCACATGATGTGCATCGCAGGTCGAGCCATAGCCGACGACTTCTGCAAGGATTCTGGCACCTCTTGCTACAGCGTGCTCATATTCCTCCAGCACCAGCACACCGGCACCCTCTGCCATGACAAAGCCGCTTCTGTTGCCGGAGAACGGGCAGCAGCAGGTCTCCGGGTCGTTGGAATCGGACAGTGCCTGACAATTACCGAAGCCTGCCACGGTCAGCGGCGTAATCGCCGCCTCGGAGCCGCCGCAGATCATCGCATCGGCATAGCCGTGCAGAATGGTGCGGTAGCCCTCACCGACAGCCGTTGTGCCGGTTGCGCAGGCAGTGGAAACGGCTGTGCAGGGGCCGTTTGCTTTGAATTCGATTGCAATATTGCCGGCTGCAATGTTGTAGATCATCTTGGGGACAAAGTGCGGGGAAACCTTACGGGCACCCTTTTCGAGCAGATTCTCGTGATCTTCGCACAGTGTCTCAATACCGCCGATGCCGGAGCCGAAGCACACGCCGATCCGGTCGGTTGGAACAGTTCCCTGCACGCCGCTCTGTGTCATTGCCTCTCTGGCAGCAATCAGTGCATACTGCGTAAAGGTATCGGTCTTGCGCACGGTCTGCTTTCCAAGCAGGGCGACAACATCAAGGTTTCTGATCTCACCGGCTACCTGGTGCTTATTGTCTGTAATATCAAATTTAGTGATAAGTCCGATCCCGTTTTTCCCGGCAAACATGGCTTCCCTGAATTCCTCCACGGTGTTGCCGATCGGGGTGACAGCCCCCATTCCGGTGATGACAACTCTTCTCATAGATGTAATGCCCTCCTAAATTCTGAAATCAGATGTTTGTACGTCCTTGTGACACGAATTTCCGTTCCGGTATGCGTCAGCCGGTTACATTGCCATACCGCCGTCGCAGCGGATAACCTCGCCTGTGATATAATCCGACATTGGCGAAGCAAGGAACAGCGCCAGATTGGCAACATCCTCCGGCTGGCCGAAGCGTCCGGCCGGAATCGCCTTTTTCAGCTCGTCATTCTCCTGAAACGCCGTGGTCATGCTTGTCATAATAAAGCCCGGTGCGATGGCGTTGCAATTGACACCTCTCGAAGCCAGCTCCTTGGCAGTGGACTTCGTCAGGCCGATGATCCCCGCCTTGGAGGAGGAGTAATTCGCCTGACCTGCATTGCCGAACAGGCCGGAAACCGAGCTGATGTTGATGATCTTGCCGCTGCGCTGCTTCATCATCGAACGGTAGAAGTTCTTGATCATATAGAATGCGCCCTTCAGGTTCACATCCAGCACGGCATCAAAATCCGCCTCGCTCATCTTCAGGATGAGGTTGTCACGGGTGATGCCGGCATTGTTGACCAGAATATCCGCTTTGCCGAAATCCGCAAGAATCTGCTTGCAGACCTCTGCCACCTGCGCAGCATCTGCCACGTTGCACCGGTAGAACTTCACGGATACGCCGAGCGCTTCAATCGCTCCGGCAGCGGGTGCAGCCTTTTCGGCATCACAAATATCCACAATGGCAATATCAGCACCGTTTGCTGCAAATTTCTTTGCAATCTCAAAGCCGATGCCCTGTGTGCCGCCGGTGATGACGGCAGTTTTTCCTTTCAGCATAGCGTCCTCCTTATGCTTTCAGCGCTGCAAGCGTTTCTTGCAGGGTCGCCATATCCTCGACACGGAGGGTCTTTGCCTCCGGCAGAATCTGGGAAATCAGTTTCTGGAGCGTATTGCCCACGCCGCATTCAATGAATGTATCAAAGCCGTCCTCTGCCATTCTGCGGATGAGCTTCACCCACTGTACCGGGTGATTGATCTGCTGAAGCATGAGCTGCTTCGGGTCGCCCTCATAGGGGGCTGCGGTGAAGTTCGCATACACCGGAATCTCCGGAAGCTGTACAGAAAAGCCTTCAAGCTCCTTGCCGAACGGCTCCACGGCGGGCGTCATGTACGGCGAATGGAAGGCACCGCTGACTGCCAGCATGATGCCTCTGCCCTTCTGTGCCTTGACATCGGCAGCGAGCGCTTCGAGCTGGCTCTTGTCGCCGGAGACAACAAGCTGCACCGGGGAATTGTAATTCACCGGGAACACCTTGTCATAGGCCTTGCAGAGCTCCTCTGTCTGCTCGATGGGGAGCTTGACAACCGCCATCATGGAGACATCCTGTCCCTCACCGGCCTTTGCCATCGCAGCGCCACGCTTTGCAGCGATCATAAAGCCGTCTGCCTGTGCATAGGCACCGCCGACCGCAAGCGCCGGGATTTCGCCAAGCGAGAAGCCCGCAAGCCCCTCCGGCACGATGCCGTTCTCCATCAGCGCAAGTGCAGCCGCCATATCTGCTAAGTACAGGCAGGGCTGGGTATTCTGGGTCTGCTTCAGTTCTGTGCCGTCACCCTCAAACATCTGTGCAAGCGTGCCGGGACGTTCTGTCTCAGCGGTGTTGAACAGATCGGCAACGGGGCTGAATTCCTCGTAAAATTCCTTGCCCATGCCCACATGCTGGGCACCCTGGCCGGAAAAGACAAACGCTATTTTACCCATGCGGAAGCTCCTTTCAGCAGCGTCTCGGCCTCTGTCATGATTTCGAGGATGATTTCCTCACAGGTCTGCTCCTTGCTGACCAGACCGGAGATCTGCCCGGCAAGGACGCTGCCCGTCTTGACATCGCCCTCCACGGCAGCTCTGCGGAGCGAACCTGCGCCGAGATCTGCGATGGATTCCGCTGTTGCTCCGGGAGCATACTCCTCCTTGATGAAGCTGCGTGTAAAGTTGTTCTTGATGCCCCGGCAGGTGTTTCCGCCGAAGCGGCGGCCGGTCACCTGGGTGGAAATATCCTTCGCACCGAGCACCATATCCTTGTAATTCTGGTGGACACCGCATTCCTTTGCAACGAGGAAGCGTGTACCCATCTGCACGCCGGCAGCACCCAGCATGAATGCCGCAGCGATGCCTCTGCCGTCGCCAATACCGCCCGCAGCGAGCACCGGGATATCCACGGCATCCACAACCTGCGGCACGAGCGCCATCGTGGTCAGCTCGCCAATGTGGCCGCCGGACTCCTGTCCCTCGGCAATCACAGCATCGGCGCCAGCCTTCTGTGCCTGTCTGGCCATGGTACAGGAAGCAATGACCGGAATGACTCTGATACCGGCCTCTTTCCACATGGCAATATAAGGAGCCGCACTGCCGGCGCCGGTCGTGATGACGGCGGGCTTTTCCTCGGCGCATACCTGCGCACACTCTGCGGCAAACGGACTCATCAGCATTATATTCACGCCAAAGGGCTTATCGGTCAAAGACCTGGCGATATGGATCTGTTCTCTGACATACTCTGCATTGGCATTCATAGCCGAAATGATACCAAGGCCGCCGGCATTGGAGACCGCTGCGGCAAGCTTGCCGTCAGCGATCCATGCCATACCGCCCTGGAATACCGGGTACTGAATGCCCAGCATGTCGCAAATAGGCGATACTACCATTGATTAGTCCTCGTTGGTCAGCTTCTCAACAGCCTCGACCAGCTTGCCGACAGTGTCGATCTCCGGAGAGGGAGTGAACTCAATGCCGAACTCATCCTCAAGCTCCATGCACATCTCGGTCATGTCGAGAGAGTCAATGCCCAGGTCGGAAAACTTAGTACCCATGGTGAGCTCGGAAGCCTCGGTGTCAGTAGCCTCTGCCAGCATCTCAATAATTTTTTCCTTTACCATTGTCTTTACTCCTTTTTTGTGATATAATGTATATGTGTATCAGGTCATAGGACCCGGATACGCCGGTTTCGTGTGGGGCTGCGCCCCATTTATGGCAGCTTATACTCAGTACTCCAGCAGGCAGGCCATATTGGACAGGCCGCCGCCGAAGGCACAGAGGATGATCTTGTCACCCCGTCTGAGCTGGCCGCTCTCCTTGAGCTCGTGCAGCGCCATCGGAACGGAAGCACTTGAGGTGTTGCCGTACTTCTCGATGTTCACAAACATCTTGTCAGTGCTGATGCCAAGCTTGTGGCAGGCAAAGTCAATGATGCGGGCATTTGCCTGATGCGGCACAATCCACGCAATGTCATCGAACGTCAGATGGTTGCGCTCCAGCAGTGTCTGGATGTCGTTGGTAATGGCAGTGACCGCATACTTGAAGGTCTCCTGCCCCTTCATATGAATGTAGGGCGTGTCCTGCTCCCGGTTGAAGAATGGCGAGGTTCCGACAAAATGCGGAATCTTGATGACATCGTCACCGCCCTTGACCGTGCACACGGAATCGAGATAGCCGTCACCCCGCTCCAGCACAGCCGCACCGGAGCCGTCACCGAAAATGACGCAGGTCGAGCGGTCAGTCCAGTCGAGAATGGCACTCATGCGCTCGCAGCCGACCACGAGGATCCGCTTGTAGTCCTTGTGCAGTGCAAAATAGGCAGCCGCTGTCTCAAGCAGGTAGAGGAATGCGGCGCACGCAGCATTGAGCTCCATCGCCGGG
>JAFXOO010000242.1 GCA_017528675.1 Oscillospiraceae bacterium
TCGCTTCCGGGATGTGCTGCAGCTCATGCTGCTGAGTGCCGCTGTGCATATCGTGAGCCGGGCGTACCAGGTGATGAACCGGCTCGGCTTGACACCCGCACTCCCGATGCAGCAGACCAGCTATGGCTATCCGATGCAGTATCAGCAGATCCCGATGATGCAGAATATCGGCTATCCTGCACAGCCCCAGATGCCGCAGGTCTTTGCCTATCCATCTAACAATGATGAGCAGGGAGGTGTCTGACGTGGAGAAGTTTTCGAATATGTTCAGAATTGCCTGGGACATCATCTGTGCCATCGTTGCAATCATTAACGAAAACCAGAAAGGAGATAATTAACATGTGCGCATTATTCGGTTTTCTCGACTACGGCCACCGCATCCCGATAAAGGTATTGCAGCGCCTCTTGCAGGCGCTCGCCAATGCTTCGGAGATCCGTGGCAATCACGCTGCCGGCATCGCCTATCTGAAGGACAACTCCCTGACCATCTACAAGCGCCCGAAGCCTGCCCACAAGCTGCATTTCAAGCTGCCTCGTGGCACCTCCGCTGTTATGGGACATACCCGGTTTACAACACAAGGAAGCGAAAAACAAAACTACAACAACCATCCTTTCAAGGGCCACGCAGGTGAGGTTTTTGCCCTCGCGCATAATGGGGTTTTGTATAATGAGCGGGAGCTGAAACAACAAAATCAGCTCCCGCCTACAGTGATTGAAACCGACTCCTATGTTGCAGTCCAGCTTCTGGAAGGGGAGGGAAAGGTGGATTTCGAGAGCCTGAAAAGCATGGCGGAGACCGTCTGCGGAAGCTACACCTTCACGGTACTTACAGAGCAGAATGTCCTGTATTTCGTGAAGGGGACGAGTCCGCTGTATCTCATTCATTTCCCGAAACATGGGCTTTATGTCTACACTTCCACATCAACGATCATGCATGAGGCGTTGGAACGAATGGGAATGCTGTTCCTGCCACATGAGGTTGTACCTGTAAATGATGGTGATCTGATTAAGCTGAATCCGAACGGCAGGATCGAGACAGCCAGCTTTGCTGTCAATGATTTCGAGATCTCGCCGAAAGCCTTCTGGTCATTCGCCAATCTTCAAAGCAAATATCGCAGTCTGGGTGCATCTTCCTTCGATGATGATGAATTGGAGGAGCTGCTTGACCTCTGCGGCTACTACGGACTGACGGAGGATGATGTGCTCTACATGAGGGAAATAGGGTACAGCTTTGACGAGATCGAGGAGTTTCTCTATTGCCCCAGCGCTTACGAGCGTGCGTTGATGGAGGGCGAGCTATGAATCTGCTGCAAGCCTTGTATTCCGGAAAAGGCCCTGTATTCGGTGAAGTCGAATGCAGGGATCCAGCTTATATAAAGCTGGTAGGTCAGGTGGTTGAGATCGAAAAGCAGCTGCTGGAAATCAGCCCGGAAGTCGCCGGACTGTTGGAGCAATATCAGGATCTGCATGCAAAGATGGATTCCATTATTCTTTATCGTGAGTTTACGACCGGGTTCAGGGCTGGGGCGCAGCTTATGAGGGAGATGATGGAGGACGTTTCTGATCCGGTAGGAGGGGAGAACAATGGGTAGACGTGGCAATAATGAAGGCAGTATATATAAAGATAAACAGGGAAGGTGGCGTGGTGCCGTGACCCTCTATACCACAGAAGGTAAGCAAAAGAAAAAGATCTTCTATGGCAAAACTAAGCATGAGGTCACAGATAAGGTCAATCAGGTGCTTAGCGAGCTGCGGTCAAATACCTACATCGAGCCCAGCAAGGTCACTCTTTACGAGTGGCTTTGCACCTGGCTCGAACATTACTGCCGTAACCAGGTACGTGAAACGACATTCATCAACTACGAGACATTTGTAGAACGTCACATCCAGCCTACGATTGGTAATCTGAAGCTATGCGACCTGAACACCATGATCATGCAGCAATTTTATAATGAACGGATGAAGAACGGGAACCTTGTGACAGGTGGTGGACTGAGTCCCAAGACGCTTCGAAATCTGCATAATATGCTACACAAGGCACTTGATCAGGCGGTAGCTCTTGATATGATCGCCAAGAATCCGACACAGTTCACCAATATTCCAAGGGGCTACAAGCAGGAACGCCGCTTCTTTACCGTAGAGGAGCAGCAAAAGCTGCAATCCTGTCTGAAGAATGAGAAGATCGGAATGCTGGTGCTGCTGGATCTGTACACCGGTATGCGGCAGGGAGAGTTGCTGGCGCTGATGTGGAAGGACGTTCATCTGAACCCGAACGGAACCAGCTACCTCAGGGTGACGCAGACTCTGAACCGTATCAAGCTTCACACACCCGTTGACGGAAGGAGCACAACACTGCGCATCGGTTACCCCAAGACGCCGCATTCAATCAGGACAATACCGCTGCTACCGGATATTGCAAAGGCATTGATCGAGCACCGCACCAAGCAGATTGAGTATTACCGAGAGCACAGCATTGTGGATCCGGGCTATGTCTTCACCAACAGCATCGGCGGATTTGTCGATCCGCGCAACTTCCAGCATGAGTTCGAAAGAATGCTGAA
>JAFXOO010000243.1 GCA_017528675.1 Oscillospiraceae bacterium
ACGATGTTTACGACGTCAAGATCCTGGTGCCGCCGGAAGTGCTCAAGCGCTGTGCTTATAACAAAGAAGCAGACGGCAAGGACTACCGTGTGATTGATGTGACCTTCTCCTCGGATGTAGAAGGCAAGGAATCCGCCAAGGTATGCGACTTCATCTATATGACGGCCGTCAGACCGGAGTATGAATTCGACAGCACGATTGCCTATTTCGTAGACTGCGGCGACCAGAACACAGACACCCTCACCGGCAGTGACAAGCTCGGCCTGTATAACTGCGTGACCGAGCAGCGCAATGGTGCGGATGAAGTGACCGGCTGCAACTGGGGTATCGTGGATGATTTTACAGACAAGTACAGCGGTGCTTCCAGGAGCAAGGGCATCTACACCGCCAACACCTGGCCGGATGAGAGCCATACCGCTGACGGTGCCAGCAAGGCATCGAGCTTCCGCTACACCAAGAACCAGTACGAAAACAACATTGACCGCCACCTCGACTACACCTTCACGCTGCCGAACGGCAAGTATACGGTGGAAGCTGCATTTGCAGATCCGTGGGGCTGCTCCAAGTCCCCGACGCTGTATGCAAACTACGGCAAGGCAAACGAGAGCATCGTTGCCGCCAACTGTGCCATCGGCTCTGCGGTCAAGGGCACAGCCACTGTCACGGACGGCACACTGACGATCAATGCACGCTCCGCAGACAAGGCCATCAACCTCTGCTACCTCATCATCCGTCCGGTAGAGGTAGAGGAGAACATCACCGGCATGAAGGGTGATATTGACCTGGACGGCGATGTGGATGTGGCGGATATGGTGCTGTTGCAGAAGTATCTGCACGGACTGGCCGGCTTCACCGGTGAGCAGACCTATGCTGCCGACATGTACGCCAACGCAGAGTTTGACATCTTTGATCTCGCAATGCTCAAGCAGAAGCTTCTTGCATGATGATAGGGTAAGGATTACTGAAGCACCCCGGAAAGCCGGGGTGCTTCAGCTTTTTTTGATGAAGTCACCGCTGCGGCGCTCCTGTGCCCGGCAAGGGCATTTCCGGAAAATCGTATATTTTTTTAATTGCTTATTGACTTTTTATATAGAAAACGTTATAATATAAGTATCAGAAGCGGACATCCGCATACAAAGCGGCAGTTTTTGCAACATGCCGCTACTTTTTACCAATTTTCATTCAACCGATTGATAACATCAATCGATTGATAGCCGCCGCAGGCGGCGTTGAAAATGGCGGGCGCATCAGCGCACGCTTCTCATCAGGCTGTTTCAGGCAACACCGCACAGAGCTGGTGGTGCAGATGTGCCGCCAAGCCGTCAGGCGGGCTTTGTGCGGTGTTGCCTTCAATCGCAGGATGAGAAATCAGTATTTGGGAACCACTGAATCAATCCCGCCTGACTGCGCATCTTGTGCACCAGATGTAATCAGTGTTTCCTTAGAAAGGGAAGATGAAGTATGATGAAGAAAGTGACCCGTGCCCTCGCTGGGCTGCTGTGTCTGAGCATGCTCCTCGGCATGACAGCATGCAGCAGCGATGCCGAAACCAGCAGCCACTACAAGGAGCAGGACGATGTCTCCATCGCTGCTGCTGATGTGGACAATCAGACAGACCTCGGCGGCCAGACCATTTACTGGCTGGCAACCTATGACCTGAACCCGACCAACAACAACGACCGTTCCGTTGCCCTGACGCTGTTCGAGGACCAGTTCCACGGCAAGGTCGAATGGATCCAGTGCACCTCCGAGAACAAGTTCGACATGCTCACCAACCGCATCCTGGGCGGTGACCCGGTCGATATGTTCCCCTATGAGTGGGATGCGCTGCCGAACGGCGTGTACAAGCAGCAGTATGAACCCCTCGATGACTACCTTGATCTGTCCGATCCGGTCTGGGACGGCATGCGGGATGCCATCGACATGTACGAATACAACGGCAAGCACTATGTCGTGCCCTTCGCCATCTCCGATCCCCTGCTCATCACCTACAGCCGGAAAATGTGCGAGGAGAACGGCCTGGACGATCCCTATGAGCTCTACCAGAAGGGTCAGTGGGACTGGGATTCTTTTATGGAGATGATGAAGCAGTTCGTTGCCAACGGCGACGGCAGCAGCGAGCGCTATGGCATCGCCGGCTGGTTCGGGCAGGCATTGGTACAGTCCACCGGCAAGACCATTGTCAACTTCGACGGCAAAAAATTCACCAATAACATCTCCGATCCGGATATCGAGCAGGCAGAAAATCTCATGGCCGAGATGC
This sequence comes from Oscillospiraceae bacterium, assembly GCA_017528675.1. Taxonomy (GTDB): domain Bacteria; phylum Bacillota; class Clostridia; order Oscillospirales; family Ruminococcaceae; genus UBA3855. The sequence goes on from JAFXOO010000243.1 coordinate 2,264, forward strand.
ACAGCCTGAACCTCTACGACCCGAACTGGTACAGCTATTTCCCGGATGCAGGCAATATCCTGTTCTACGGCATGGCAGACTGGTCGCTAAATGCCTCCAACGCCAACAACCCCGATGCGGATATTATGGTCGTGCCGTTCCCGAAGTCGCCGGATGCCGACGAGTACTACCTCTGCGGCAACTTTGCGGCAAAGATGCTGGTCAAGAATTCCACTGCCGGTGAGGCTGTGGCGACCTATATCTACTGTGAGCGCCTTGCAGAGACTTCCGAGGAATACCGTCAGGCTGCCAAGGAAAAGGCGCTGATCGTGGAAAAATCTGCCTCCGGCAAGACCCTCGGCTACCGCACCGAGGAGCAGTACGATGCCATTATGAGCTACAAGGAGGATACCACAACAGTATTCGATTTCGGCTATGGCATGGGCAAGACCATGTATGGTGACGGCGAGTACACCTACGAGACCCGTGGCGTCATGAACAACCTGATGGATGCACTGTTGTCCTATCCGGATTCCGTGGATAGCTGGGCAGTACTCCGTGACAACTGGAGCGGCACCATTGATACCGAGCTGGAGAAATTCAACGCCGCCATCGAGTGACAAAGCCCGCAGCCGGATTCCGCACACAAGGAGAACCACCATGCACAATCAGTTTTCAAGGACAGAGCTGCTGCTCGGTGCAGAGAACATGGAGCGCCTTGCCCGGTCACGGGTGGCAGTGTTCGGCATCGGCGGCGTCGGCGGCTACACCGTAGAGGCACTTGCCCGCAGCGGTGTCGGCACGCTTGATCTCATCGACAACGACACCGTGAGCCTGACAAACCTCAACCGCCAGATCATTGCGCTGCATTCCACCATCGGTCAGTACAAGGTCGATGTCGCTGCCGCAAGAATCCACGACATCTGCCCGGAGACAGTTGTCCATGCGCACCGCTGCTTCTATCTGCCTGAAACAGCGGGGGAATTTGACTTCACCCGGTATGACTGCGTGGTCGATGCCATCGACACTGTCACCGGCAAGCTGGAGCTTGTCATGCGTGCAAAGGAAGCCGGTGTGCCGATTATCTGCTCAATGGGCGCCGGGAACAAGCTTGACCCCTCGGCATTCCGTGCAGCGGATATTTACGAAACGAAGGTCTGCCCGCTTGCCCGTGTGATGCGGACAGAATGCCGCAAGCGGGGCATCCGGAAGCTCCGGGTAGTCTATTCCGAGGAGCCGCCGATTACCCCCGCACAGAGTACGGAATCCGTGCCCGGCAAGCGCAGCACCCCCGGTTCTGCGGCATTTGTGCCATCCGTGGCAGGAATGATTCTTGCCGGTGAAGTCATCCGGATCCTGTGCGGCCGGAACAGCGGATAAGCCGCTGATACATGTCTGACAGAGTGAGGGACGCTGTATGCGTCCCTTTGTGCTTGGCTTCATTACGGGAAAGCTTGACAGTCAGTCTGTTTTCTGGTATACTGAAGGCAACACCGCACAAAGCCCGCCTGGCGGCTTGGCGGCACATCTGCTTGCATCTTTTCCGTCATCTTGCACAGAAATTCCTTGCTGGGCGCCAGCCCAGCGGCGTCATTTCTATACAATCTGACGAAAAATCTGACTGC
>JAFXOO010000244.1 GCA_017528675.1 Oscillospiraceae bacterium
CGCAGCCAGATTTTTCGTCAGATTGTATAGAAATGACGCCGCTGGGCTGGCGCCCAGCAAGGAATTTCTGTGCAAGATGACGGAAAAGATGCAAGCAGATGTGCCGCCAAGCCGCCAGGCGGGCTTTGTGCGGTGTTGCCTCAAGCTTTTTTTCGTAAAAAAGCTTGCAGGGTCCAGGGGCAGCGCCCCTGGTCGCTTGCCGCAGCAAGCGAAATCCCCAAGACCGGCGATAAAAAGGCCTCCCGCTAAGGGGAGGTCTTTTGTTGCCTATAGCATTCCCGCAGCCTGTAGCAGCGTCTTGTCAAGCATGAGTGCCACGCCGCTGGCGTAGTTGATTGCCACCGCCTCGAAATTGTGGTTCAGCAGCCAGATGATATCCTCAAAGTCAAAGCGCTTTGTCTCGATGTCCTCACCGTGGAACACGAGCCCGAATTCCCGTGTATCCGTGAACAGAAGCGCCAGCCGTGTCTCATGCGGCGTGAACACGGGCAACCCCATGCTGCCGTCCGGCTGGGTGACCGCAGGGCCGAACAGACTCGCTTCCCGGAGCCGGTGCAGCACATCAAATACCATGTCCTTGTCTGCCGTTTTCAGGACGCTGCGCTGTAGCAGCAGGTTGATGACGCCGGTCAGTGCAGGATCCGGCACAGGCCGTTTTGCAGGCGGTACAGCGCTGTAATCCGGCGGTGAATAGAGTTCGCTGAGCGGCAGAATGACAGGCTGGCTGCCTTCGATGCGGACTTTGGTGATGCCGCTGCGCCAGAAGTCTGCCAGCAGCAGATCACGGTTTTCGATCGGGTTTTCTACGGCATCCACACGGATGCCCTCCTCCTTTTTTTTCAGGGCATAGCGGTCAAGATCTGCCTGCTCCGGGAAAATCACGGCACACAGGCCGTCCTCCTGTGTCAGGAAATAGCGCTTTGTCTGCGGAAACCATGCTGCATACAGCATCCTGCTGTCCCGGATCAGTTCATTGTAGGTCATAGGGCGGCGCTCCTTTCTGCGAATGTGGTTGCATTCATTATAACACATTACAGCGCAGACTGTCAACCATCCGGGTGCCGGATTGACAAAAACCGCATAGTGTGATAGAATAAAACTGATCCTCAGAGCACCGGCGGGCGTGATCTGCCGGAGGGAGGAGAACGGAAAACAACGGCCGGAATCCCCGGTACCGATAAAGGGAGTCACCTGATGCTGAAGGAACAGATAGAACAGCACCTCCTTGAGGTGCAGCGCCCCTCCCGCTACTGCGGCGGTGAGGTCGGCCAGATTGTCAAGGACAAATCCGGAGTGGATGTGCGTTTTGCCTTCTGCTTCCCGGATATCTACGATGTGGGCATGTCCCACCTCGGCATGAAAATTCTCTATTCTCTCATCAATGAACGGGAAAACTACTGGTGCGAGCGTGTGTTTGCGCCGTGGCCGGACATGGAGGCTGTCATGCAGCGGGAGGGCATCCCGCTCTATGCGCTCGAAAGCATGGATCCGGTGGGGGAATTTGACTTCATCGGCTTCACGCTGCAATATGAGATGTCCTACACCACCATCCTGCATATGCTTGCGATGGCGGACGTTCCTGTGCTGCAAAGCGAGCGGGGTGAGGCGATTGCGCCGCTTGTCGTGGCAGGCGGGCCGTGCTGCTGCAATCCGGAGCCGCTGGCGGATTTCTTTGACCTGTTCATTCTGGGCGAGGGCGAGGAGATCAACCTTGAGCTGATGGATCTCTACAAAGAAATGCGGGATCAGGGTGCCACACGCTCGGAATTCCTGCGGGCTGCGGCAAAGCTGCCCGGCATCTATGTGCCGTCGCTCTATGATGTGACCTACAACGCCGACGGCACCGTGCAGTCGGTCACCCCCCGTGACGGCGCACCGGCAGTGATTACCAAGCGTGTCATGACGGATATGGACAAGTCCTACTACCCTTCCCAGGTCGTTGTACCGTTCATTGAAATTGTGCACGACCGTGTTTCGGTCGAGGTGCTGCGGGGCTGCATCCGGGGCTGTCGCTTCTGTCAGGCCGGATTCCTGTACCGGCCGTTCCGGGAAAAATCCGTGGACGTCATCTGTGAGCAGGGCAAGGCGCTCTGCACCAATTCCGGCTATGACGAGCTGAGCCTGTCCTCGCTTTCGACCTCTGACCATTCCCGGATTGAGGGCGTGCTTGACCAGCTTCTGGAATACACGGCGGAACGCCATATCAACCTGTCGCTCCCGTCGCTGCGGATTGACAATTTCTCGAAATCCGTGCTGGATAAGGTCACAACCATCCGCAAGAGCGGTCTGACCTTCGCACCGGAGGCCGGTACCCAGCGCCTGCGTGACGTCATCAACAAGAATGTCACCGAGGACGAGGTCATGCGCACCTGCCGGATTGCCTTCGAGGGCGGCTATACGCAGGTGAAGCTCTACTTCATGATGGGGCTGCCGACCGAAACAGACGAGGATATCATCGGCATTGCAGACCTGGCGCAGAAGGTGGTCAACCTGTTCTATGACATGCCCGACCGTGCAAAGGGTAAGCTCCAGGTGAGCATCTCCACAGCCACCTTCGTGCCCAAGCCCTTCACGCCGTTTGAGTTTGAACCACAGGCGGAAAAGTCCGAGATTCTGCGCAAGCAGGACGTTCTCCGCCGTGCGATCAAGTCGAAGAAGATCAAGGCGAGTATGCACATCTCCGATGTCAGCCAGATGGAAGCCGTCCTTGCGAGGGGTGACCGGCGGCTCGGCGCCGTGCTGTATGATGTGTGGAAGGACGGCGGCAGGCTTGATAGCTGGGACGAGTTCTTCAAGGCGGAGCGCTGGTATGCGGCATTCGAGAAAAACGGCCTCGATCCGGCATTCTATGCCAACCGCACCCGCCCCTACGACGAGGTGATGCCCTGGGATCACATCGACTACATGGTCTCGAAGGCGTTCCTCATCCGGGAGAATGAAAGGGCGCACCAGGGCATTCCCACGCCCTCCTGCCGGGAGCACTGCGGCGGCTGCGGCGCAAACAAGTGCCTTGGGCGGCCGTGTTTTCCGGGAGGTGAGAGCTGACGATGAAAGACTATCGTATCGCATTTGAGAAAACCGGTCTGATGCGCTATATTTCGCACCTTGACCTGAACCGCTGCATGATTCGTGCCATCCGTCGGTCGGGTCTGCCGGCATGGTACACCGAGGGCTTCCACCCGCACATGTACCTCATGTTCCCGCTGGCGCTGTCGCTCGGCGCAGAGAGCGTGTGCGAGGCAATGGATATCCGCCTGACAGAGGAGGTGCCGGAGGAAGAAATCCTTTCACGCCTGAATGCGGCGCTCCCCGAAGGTCTGCGGGCGACCGACGTGCGGGAACCGAAGCATGCGACCATTGATATCGGCAGCGCAGCCTATACCGTGACACTGGCCGGAGAAGATCTCCCGGCGCTGTGGGAGGCATTTCTGGCACAGCCGGAGATCCTGGTGGAGAAAAAGACAAAGAAGGGCATGAAAACAGTGGACATCAGGCCGCAGATCCTCTGCGAAGCGGCAGAGGCGACTGCCGACGGCGTGTGTCTGACGCTGCGCCTGCCTGCCGGAAATGACGGCAGCCTGAACGTGAGCGTGGTCACAGATGCCCTGGCAGCATTCGCTCAGAGGCCGATTTTGGTGCGGAATGTGTGCAGAATCACGATTTTTTGCAGGAACGGAGAAGTTTTTTCCTGAAAGGGCTTGCTTTTTTTCGTGAAATATGGTATGATATAAAAGCATTTGAATCCGTCAGGGACGTATGTGCCCTGATGAGCATTAGTGCCGAAGAGGCAGACTGCAAACAGCCTGCCGCAAGACATTAAATCGGTACATCCTCTGACGTGAGCCGGCTCCGGTCAGCAGACACCCGGAACGGGGGAGCGGCACTGCAGCCGTATGCGTAATGCTGAATGCATACAGGCGGGCGGCGTGAATGAAGCACCGGAAATTTCAGGAGGTAGTAACAATGGATGCACTTAAGATGATCAGCAACGCAAGCATGAAGGAAAATGTTCCCCAGGTGGAGATCGGTGATACCGTCAAGGTACACGTTCGCATCAAGGAGGGCGACAAGAGCCGTATCCAGATTTTCGAGGGTACTGTGATCGCCAAGAAGCATGGCGGCATCAGCGAGACCTTTACCGTAAGACGTGTTGCGCACGGCTGCGGTATTGAGCGTGTATTCCCGCTGCACAGCCCGGCAGTTGACAAGGTTGAGCTCATCAGACACGGTAAGGTACGCAGAGCCAAGCTCTACTATCTGCGTGACAGAGTCGGCAAGGCTGCCAAGGTTAAGGAGCTGCTCTGATCTGACAATGCTGCGGACACTGCAAAAACAGCTCTGTGCTGTTTTTGCAGCCGTACTGCGGAGGAGGGACGCTAAGTCCCTTTTTTGCTATATACAACCAGACAAGTGAGGCACAAAGCTTCGCCATTATAATAAGAAAGGACTGAGCAGAATGGAACAGTCTGAACAGGAAAAGAACATGCAGGAAACAACCGGACAGCAGGAGCAGACACCGCAGGAGACCCCTGCTGAGCCATCCGGAGAGAATACCGGAGCGCAGGAAGCCACAGACCCCGGTTCCGAGGAGCCGGACGGCGTGATCGACGGAAAGGCATTGTTCAGTGATGTGATGGATATTCTGGAGACCATGCTCGCTTCTGTGTTTGTTGTATTGCTGCTGTTTGGCTATTTCATGCGGCCGGTTACAGTACAGGGCCGCTCCATGGTGCCGACGCTGCATGACCAGGACCGCCTGGTGATGTTCCGGATGCTGTACCAGCCGAAACGGGGCGATATCGTGGTGGTCAACAACTACGAAGGGCATACACTCGATGCCGACGGCAATATCGTGCCGAATCCCGGACTGGATGAAAACATCATCAAGCGTGTCATCGCTCTGGGCGGTCAGACCATTACTGTGGATGCCTCCGCAGGTGAGGTCTGGGTGGACGGCGAGAAGCTCGATGAGCCGTATATCAACGAGCTGACACTGACGAACGACAGGGCATTTGAATACCCGCTCACCATTCCGGAGGGGTACATCTTCGTCATGGGCGACAACCGCAATCACTCCACGGACAGCCGCAGCTCCAGAGTCGGCCTTGTTAAGAAGGAGGATGTGCTGGGCAGAGCTTATTTCCGCTATGTCTGCGCTGAGCCCGACGAGAACGATCCCTCGGAGAAGGGCACCTTCGGCTTTGTCAAGTAAGCGGGGAGCGTGAATCATGCGGGAATATGTACGCTTTTCCAGGAAGCGGGCAGTCCATGAAATCATCGGAATCTGTCTTGATGTGCTGGATTATGCGCTGGTGACACTGTTCTGCATCGTACTGCTGTGCATCTATGTATTCCACTTTGCAGCAGTGCAGGGCGATTCCATGAAGCCCACGCTGGAGGACGGCAACCAGCTTCTGGTCAATGCGCTCGATTCCAGGCCGGAATGCGGCGATATTGTCATCATTGATGCCAATGAGGCGGTGCTGCTCCGGGATGCGGACGGCGTACCCTACCGGATTGACGGCCTGCACAAGGTAATTGTGAAGCGGGTGATTGCAACCGGCGGCCAGCAGGTGGATATTGATTTCGATGCAGGTATCGTGTACCGTGACGGCGTGGCGATTGAGGAGCCGTATGTCAGCTCACCGACCAATGCGCCGGCAATCAATGCCGCATTCCAGTACCCGATCACCATTCCGGACGGCTATGTCTTTGTGATGGGCGATAACCGCTCTGTCTCCAAGGACAGCCGCTATGGGGATGTCGGGCTGATACCGCTCTCACAGGTAGAGGGCAAGGTGATTCTGCGGCTGCGTCCGGCAGAACAGTTTGGCTTTGTCAGATAGTAGTTAAGAGGTGAAAACAATGCCGGAAATCCAGATCGGCAATATTCATTGGTTCCCGGGTCATATGACCAAAACAAAGCGCATGATCGCCGCCAATCTGTCCCTTGTGGACGGTGTGGTGGCGCTTCTGGATGCCCGGATTCCGCTCTCAAGCTGCAATCCGCAGCTTACGGAGCTGATGCACAGCAAGCCCTATATGGTGCTGCTCAACAAGGCGGATATTGCCGACCCGAACCTGACAGCACAGTGGGTGCAGTATTATAAGAAACAGGGCATTCCTGCCATGTCGCTCGACTGCATCACCGGCAAGGGGATGAAGCAGTTTGTCCCGACGGTGAAGCAGGAGCTGCTCCCGGAGCTGCTCGAAAAGCGCCGGAAGGCGGGCATGACCGGCAGACCCGTCCGGCTCATGATTGTGGGCATTCCGAATGTCGGAAAGTCCTCGTTCATCAATAAAATGGCAGGCTCCAAGCGTGCCAGAGTTGAGGACAGACCGGGCGTGACCAGAGACAAGCAGTGGGTGAGAGTGGATGAGCAGACGGAATTCCTGGATATGCCGGGTGTTCTGTGGCCGAAGCTTGATGACCAGGAGGCAGCCGTGCGGCTCGCCTTCACCGGAGCCATCCGTGACCAGGTACTGGATATTGAAGCACTGGCGATGCTGCTGCTCGAATATCTGCACCGGGAATATCCGAAGTCGCTGCTCGACCGCTACAAGCTCGAAACGGAGGAGACCGAGGGCGACAAGCTCCTGGAGCTTGTCGGCAGAAAGCGTGGCATGCTGCTTTCGGGCGGCGTGGTCAATACGGAGCGTGCGGCGATCACCGTGCTCGATGATTTCCGCGGCGCAAAGCTCGGACGCATTACATTGGAGCGCCCGCCGAAAGAATAAAACCTGCGGGTGCAGGGCGGTCACCGCCCTGCCGAGGAGGGTTTAGGGAGGGCGAGCAGCCCTCCCTAAGTCGGCGCCAAGCCGACTGAAAAGGGAGAGTATACATGAATGAAGTCACGTTGCACCGCCGGCAGGCGATGCTTGACTATGATACTGCCATGCGCACGCAGTTCGGTGTGATCTGCGGCGTGGATGAGGCAGGACGGGGGCCTCTTGCGGGCGATGTCTATGCCGCTGCGGTGATTCTGCGTGAAGATCACGGAATCATCGGCCTGGACGACAGCAAGAAGCTCTCGGAGAAGCGCCGTGAGGCGCTGTTCCCTGAAATCCAGGAAAAGGCAGAGGCCTGGTGCATTGCCACGGCATCGGTTGCCGAGATCGAGGCGCTGAACATCCTCGAAGCCGCCATGCTCGCCATGCGGCGTGCCGTGGCAGGTCTGCAACAGAAGCCCGGTTATGTGCTGGTGGACGGCAACCGCTGGCCGGAGCCGGGGTTCCCCGGCGAAACGGTCGTCAAGGGCGATGCCACGAGTGCATCCATTGCGGCGGCATCCGTTCTGGCGAAGGTTGCCAGAGACCATTATATGATTGAGCAGGCTGCACTCTATCCGCAGTACGGCTTTGCACAGCACAAGGGCTACGGAACCGCTGCCCATACGGCAGCGCTCCGGGAGTTCGGCCCCTGCCCGATTCACCGGCTTTCCTTCCTGAAGAAAATCCTATGAGCCGGCAGCATGAAACCGGCAGCCTCGGTGAGGAGGCGGTCTGCCGCTACCTGACGGAGCGGGGCTATGAAATCCTTGCCCGGAATTTCCGCATCAGCGGCGGCGAGATCGACATCATTGCCAGAAACGGCGAGGACATCGCCTTTATTGAGGTCAAGACCCGCATGCCGGGTGCGATGGAAAGCGGCTTTGATGCCGTCGGGAAGTCCAAACAGCGCCGGATTATCCGGACGGGCTATCGTTTCTGCGAGAAGTACGGCATCGGGGAGACAGAATACTACTTCCGCTACGACATTGCGGAGGTCATCTGCCTGAACGGCCGTATTCTAAGCATCGATTATCTTGAAAATGCGTTCGATGAGAGCGATTATTCACGATGATACAATTTGGTTCAGTGCCGGGGAATCCGGCAGAAAGGGTGGTAGTATGAACTACAGAAGTACCAGAGACAGCAGCTTGCAGGTGACCAGTGCGGTTGCCATTGCACAGGGCATTTCCGCTGACGGCGGCCTGTTCATCCCGGAGGCAATCCCGCAGATCACGATGGATGAGCTCAGGGCGCTTGGTGATATGAGCTACCGTGAGCGTGCCAACGTGGTGTTCGGGAAGTTCCTGACCGACTTCACCGCAGAGGAGATTGCTTACTGCACATCCGGCGCTTATAACACACAGAATTTCGACTCCGAGCAGATTGCAGAGCTCACCGGCGCCTTCGGGGATGCCCAGATTCTTGAGCTGTGGCACGGCCCGACCTGCGCCTTCAAGGATATGGCACTGCAAATTCTGCCGTATCTGCTGACGACTTCCCTGAAGAAAAACGGAGAGGACAAGAAGGTTGTCATCCTCGTGGCAACCTCCGGCGACACCGGCAAGGCAGCACTTGAGGGCTTCAAGGATGTACCCGGCACCGAGATCATGGTATTCTACCCGGATCACGGCGTATCCTCCATGCAGAAGCGTCAGATGGCAACGCAGGAGGGCGCCAATGTCGGCGTCTGCGCACTCGACGGCAATTTTGACGACTGCCAGAACGGCGTGAAGATGATCTTCACCGATGCCGCTGTCAAGGAGAAGCTCGCCGCAAACGGCATGATGTTCTCCTCCGCCAACTCCATCAACTGGGGACGCCTTGCACCGCAGATCGTGTACTATGTATCTGCCTATGCAGAAATGGCAAAGCGGGGCGATATTCAGTTCGGTGAGACCGTGAACGTGGTCGTTCCGACCGGTAACTTCGGCAACATCCTCGCTGCGTATTATGCCAAGAATATGGGCGTGCCGATCGGCAAGCTGATCTGCGCCTCCAATATCAACAAGGTGCTCACCGATTTCATCGAGACCGGCGTTTATGACCGGAACCGTGACTTCTATGCCACTGTTTCCCCCTCGATGGACATTCTGATCTCCTCGAATCTGGAGCGTCTGCTCTACATCCTGACCGGCGGCGATGATGCGCAGATCCGTGACTGGTTCGGCAGGCTCGCCAGCGAAGGCAGATATGAGGTCACCGACGAGATCAGGGCAAAGCTGCAAAGCGACTTTGTCGGCGGCTTCTGCGACGATGCCGATACCAAGAAGACCATTGCTGATTTCAAGGCAAAGTACGGCTATACCCTCGACACCCACACCGCTGTGGCAGTCAAGGTTTACCTTGACTATATCGCCAGAACCGGCGACAAGACCCGCACCATCATCGCCTCCACCGCAAGCCCCTACAAGTTCAGCGCCAGCGTGCTGGATGCCATTGAGGGCGTGCAGGAGGGCACGGATGAGTATGCACAGGTAGCCCGCCTTGCGGAGGTTTCCGGTCTGCCGGTGCCACCGTCGCTCGCTGCCCTCAAGGATAAGC
>JAFXOO010000245.1 GCA_017528675.1 Oscillospiraceae bacterium
CAGGAGGTATTTTATGAAAAGACTGTTTACATCCGAGTCCGTAACAGAAGGACATCCCGATAAGATCTGCGATCAGATTTCCGATGCGATTCTCGATGAAATCCTCGCACAGGATCCGATGGCAAGAGTGGCATGTGAAACCTGTGTGACCACGGGCATGATCCTCTGCATGGGTGAGATCACCACAAAGGCATGGGTTGATATTTCCAACATTGCCCGTCAGGTGGTTGTGGATATCGGCTATGACCGTGCAAAGTTCGGCTTTGACGGCCACACCTGCAACGTGCTGACTGCCATTGACGAGCAGTCCCCGGATATTGCCCAGGGTGTCAATGAGTCCTATGACAGCGAGACTACACCGGAGACCGGTGCGGGCGATCAGGGTCTGATGTTCGGTTATGCCTGCACAGAGACACCGGAGCTCATGCCGCTGCCGATTTCGCTGGCGCACAAGCTGGCAATCCGCCTGACCGAGGTGCGCAAGAACGGCACACTGCGCTATCTGCGTCCCGACGGCAAGAGCCAGGTGACGGTGGAGTACGATGAGGCCGGCAAGCCGGTTCGTGTGGATACGGTTGTTGTGTCCACGCAGCATGCGCCGGAGATTCCGACCGAGCAGCTCCGGGAGGATGTCCGGGAGCTGGTCATTGATGCCGTTATCCCGGCTGAGCTGATGGATGAGAACACCAAGGTCTTCATCAACCCGACGGGGCGCTTTGTGGTCGGCGGCCCGCAGGGTGACTCCGGTCTGACCGGACGCAAGATCATCGTGGATACCTACGGCGGCTATGCTCGCCACGGCGGCGGTGCCTTCTCCGGTAAGGATCCGACAAAGGTAGACAGAAGTGCCGCCTATGCTGCACGCTATATCGCCAAGAACATCGTGGCAGCAGGGCTTGCGGAGAAGTGCGAGATTCAGCTTGCCTATGCAATCGGCGTGGCAAAGCCGGTTTCCGTCATGGTGGACACCTTCGGCACGGGTAAGGTGGACGAGGCAAAGCTTGCCGAGGTGATTCCGGAGATCTTTGATCTGACACCGGACGGCATCATCAAGATGCTGAACCTGCGCCGTCCGCAGTACCGCAAGGTTGCGGCTTACGGACATTTCGGCCGTGAGGATCTGAATGTGGCATGGGAGCGCAAGGACAAGGTACAGGCCTTGCTCGATGCGGTGAAGTGATAGAGGAAAGGCTGCCGGGATTCCGAAAAATCCCGGCAGCCTGTTTGTTGACAGATACAAGCCCCCGTGCCGGCAGCACGGGGGCTTGTCTTTTAGCGTAATTTAGCGCCGCAGGGCATTCTGTCGTCCGCAAACTGCACAGCGCAGCTTCCGTCCGGGAGATCGGCGGCACAGATCATGCCGTTCGATTCCACACCGCAGAGCACAGCAGGCTTGAGGTTTGCCACGATGATGACCTTCTTGCCGATCAGGTCTTCCGGCGCATACCACTGGGCAATGCCGGAGACAACCTGGCGTCCGCCCATGCCGTCATCGAGCTGCAAACACAGCAGTTTCTTGGACTTTTTGACCTTCTCGCAGGCGGTGACCTTTGCCACACGCAGGTCTACCTTCGTGAAATCATCGAATGCAATCTGGTCAGCAACCGGTGCAGGCTCGTAGTCCGGCTCCTCCGTCTTCGGCACGTTCGCCAGCAGCAGCGCATTGAGCTCCTCAATCTCCTTGTCCACATCAATGCGGGGGAACAGAATCTCCCCCTTGTGAACGGTCACATTCTGCGGGAGTACGCCGAATTTTGCAGCGTTTTCGTAGGTCACATCGTTCTCTGTGGCACCGATCTGCTCCCATACCTTCGGCATGGTTGTGGGCATGAAGGGGCTCAGGAGCGTGGAAATAATGCGGATGCATTCGAGCAGATTGTAGAGCACGGATGCAAGGCGGGGCTTTTGGGTTTCATCCTTGCCGAGCTTCCACGGCTCTGTCTCGTCGATATACTTGTTGGCTCTGTCCACGAGTGTGAAGATCGTTTCGAGTGCCTGCTTGATCTGGGTGTTGTCGAGATAGCCGTCCACCTTCTCACGGATGGACAGGGCAAGCGCCTTCAGCTCCTCGTCGAGGGGGGCGGCTTCACGCTCAGCAGGGAAGGTGCCGCCGAAATACTTGTCCGCCATTGCAACGGTACGGGAAACGAGATTGCCGAAGCCGTTTGCCAGGTCGGAATTGATGCGGTTGATGAGGATTTCGTTGGAGAAATCCGAGTCAGCACCGAGCGCCATCTCACGCAGAATATGATAGCGGATGGCATCGCAGCCGTAGCGCTCGCCAAGAATGAACGGATCGACCACATTGCCCTTGGACTTGGACATCTTGTCGCCGTTGAACGTAATCCAGCCGTGCACTGCCAGATGCTTCGGCAGCGGCAGATCAAGTGCCATGAGCATTGCCGGCCAGATCAGGGCGTGGAAGCGCTGGATGTCCTTGGCAACCATGTGCACATCGGCAGGCCAGAATTTGTCAAAATCATCGTACTTCCCGTTCATATAGCCCAGTGCGGTGATGTAGTTGGACAGTGCATCAATCCAGACATAGACCACATGGTCAGGGTCAAATGTCACCGGAATGCCCCACTTGAAGGACGTTCTTGACACGCACAGATCCTCAAGACCCGGCTTGATGAAGTTGTTGACGAGCTCGGTCGCACGGGTGCGGGGCTGGAGATAGTCGGTGTTCAGCAGCAGATCTTCAAGCCGGTCTGCAAAGGGGCTCATCTTGAAGAAATAGGCCTCCTCCTCGGCATCAATGACATCTCTGCCGCAGTCGGGGCACTTGCCGTCCTTGAGCTGGGTGGAAGTCCAGAAGCTCTCGCAGGGTGTGCAGTACTTGCCGACATACTTGCCCTTGTAGATGTAGCCCTTGTCATAGAGGGTCTTGAAAATATTCTGTACGGATTCCACATGATAATCGTCTGTGGTGCGGATATAGCGGTCATAGCTGATGTTCATGTAGCTCCAGAGCTTCTTGAAGATCTCGACAATGCCGTCTACATATTCCTTCGGCGTGATGCCGGCTTCGGCGGCCTTCTGCTCGATTTTGAGGCCGTGCTCATCCGTGCCGGTCAGGAACATGACGTCATATCCCTGCATTCTGCGGTAGCGTGCGATGGAGTCGCATGCAACGGTCGTATAACAATGCCCGATGTGCGGATTTCCCGACGGATAGTAAATCGGGGTGGTGATGTAGAACTTGGACATGGGTGGATTCCTCCTGTCATGAAATTCGGGACAGATTCAGTCCTATTTTATGGCAACACCGCACAGAGCTGGTGGTGCAGATGCGCAGCCAGATTTTTCGTCAGATTGTATAGAAATGACGCCGCTGGGCTGGCGCCCAGCAAGGAATTTCTGTGCAAGATGACGGAAAAGATGCAAGCAGATGTGCCGCCA
>JAFXOO010000246.1 GCA_017528675.1 Oscillospiraceae bacterium
CCCCTTATAATTCCCGTTTATCGTAGTCGATCAGCGTCCCGATATAGTACACCATGACCTGGAACACAGCGACCGTCAGCAGAATGACACCGAAGATGACCCCGTCTGCCGCACCCGCAAGCTGCCGGAATACATATGTCACCGGCCTGATCGCCGGAATGATCGGCAGGATGCCGGTCACCGCCAGGGCACCGACAATGAACAGCCCCAGGATGACCGCAGCGGCTGTGATCTCCTTTTTGCTGCCGATCCTGCTCTTTCCCTTGGCGCCAAGGTTCATCTGGGTTCTCAGCGCCTCCGGATCCCGGAAGTATGTCCGCAGCGTTGACCCCATAAAGATCATGCCTGCGGTCACGGCAGCAAAATAAACCATATTGAAGAAGCCCATTTTGCTCATGCCCATGCCCTTTGCGACTAAACTGATGATGTCGATCATATTCTCATCCGTAACCCTGTACCAGAGCTCCAGCCGCATGGACAGCAGCATCAGCAGATAGACCACAAGGGAGACCGCCGCATACAATCCGTAGGAGAGCAGGAACCGTGCATTCACAAGGTCACGGCGCTGAATCGGGAGAAGGCTCCACATCTTTTCGCTGTGGTACTTCATCTCATTGTGGAACAGCGTCGGCACAAAGAAGCCGCCCAGAATAAACGGGAGATACAGCGACGCAACCGGCGAGATCATAAAACCTGCCGCAAGACAGAAGACAAGAAAAATGAGCACAGCGACCAGAGCACCGTTCTTTTTGCCGCCCCGCATGGTGAGGAGATCGACTCGGATGACCTCCCGTATCGTATGCCAGTTCAGTTTCATAGAATCTCCCTCCTTTACAGCTCACGCCGGGATGTGACGGCTGCCGTGATCTCCGCAAAGAGCACTGCCACCGCCGGAACGATGCAGTTGATGGCGATGCAAACCCGGAACTTCTCCTGGTCGCTCATGTCGAGAATCCTATCTATGTTGAACGCCGGAAAAAAATCCATATTCGCCAGTTGGAAAAAGCCCCAGCCAAGTACCGTAATCACGACCAATGTGATCATGATGACCTTCATATCGTTCTCCCGCCCGAAGATCTGCCCCATCATTTCGAGGTATGCCACCAACAGGAACACCGCTGCAAAGGCATAGACGCAGTAGGAATACTCGTCCATCGAAGGCGGAAAGCCATTGGCGATCATCTGCATGGTCGTGCTGTTCTGATTCGGGAAAATCTGATAGAGACTGAGCCTGCCGGAAAGCCACATGACCGCCAGCGAAACCAGCTCCGTAAGCAACTGCACCAGATAGATGAAGAGGATGCGTCCACGGGAGATATTCTTCCGGTTCACGGGAAGAATGCCATAGAGCTTGTTGAAGCCGCTTTTATCAGCAACGCCCGCAAGCGGCACAAGGAAGCCCATTGGTGCAATCACCAGAAGGATTGCTATGAGCGGCCCGAAGAACAGCGAGAACAAAGCACATACACAGAACAGTGTGACCCACACCACCAGACCGGCAGTTTTCACGGTCAGAAAATCAAACCGCAGAATGTTCAGAACGTCTTTCATGCTTATCCTCCTTTGCGATGTAGACGAGGATCTCGTCAATGCTTGCTTTCTCGTGCTCAAGCACATCCGGCAGCCCGGCCAGATCCGCTCTGTGGATAAGTGCCTCAAAGCCGTTGCGGTAGCCGTGGAAGCCGATGAGTTTCTCCTTCAGTCCGGCGGGGATATCCTCCTCGGCGCCCTTGAGCACAGCATATTCATCGGTCAGCTCGTCCTTGGTGCCGGTGTACCAGACCTTGCCGTTGTGGAGGATGGTCACATAGTCGGCGATGCGCTCGACATCGGCGGTAATGTGTGTAGAAAAGAGCACGCCCCGGTTCTCGTCCTCGATGTACTCGGCAAGGATGTCGAGCAGCTCATCACGGGCAACCGGATCCAGACCGCTGGTCGGTTCATCGAGGATGATAAGCTCCGCATGGTGTGAGAGGGCAATGGCGATCATGAACTTCATCTTCATGCCCTTGGAAAAATCCCCGACCGGCTTGTCAAGCGGCAGATCGAAATTCTCCAGGCGGCGGTAATACTCCTTGCTGTCCCAGTCCTTATAGAAGGGTCTGAGCTGCTGCTCGATTACCTTTGCATTCAGGTGCTCCGCCAGGTACAGGCTGTCAAATACCACGCCCAGGCGTTCCTTGATGGCGATGGACTCCGTCACGGAATCAAGCCCGAACACGGTGATCTTGCCGCTGTCGGTCTTCGCCATGTTGAGGATTGAGCGGATGGTGGTCGTCTTACCGGAGCCGTTCTGTCCGACAAAACCCATAATATAGCCCCTCGGCAGTGCAAAGCTCACATCCCGCAGCGCAAAGTCGCCATAGGA
The DNA here is from genome assembly GCA_017528675.1 of Oscillospiraceae bacterium. Classification (GTDB taxonomy): domain Bacteria; phylum Bacillota; class Clostridia; order Oscillospirales; family Ruminococcaceae; genus UBA3855. Next base: position 2,369 of record JAFXOO010000246.1, read on the forward strand.
TTTGTTCAGCCCCTGGATTTCGAGAATGTTGTTGTTTTCCATACCTATCCCTCCATAAAATCTCTGAGTGCGGCGATAATCTCCTCATCCGTGAGCCCTGCATTGCGGCCGTTGGTGACAGCCTTTTGCAGACCGTCCTCCATCTCGTACAGCATCCGCTCCCGCAGCAGCTCATTGTCCCGTGGCGCCACGAAATAGCCCTTTCCGGCAACCGAAATGAGAAACCCCTCGTCCGCAAGGTCATTGTAGGCTCAAGTCAATGTAACCTGCCGCCAACTTTTCCAAAGATTTTTTGTCCGCCTCGCTGTAACTGTTCCAAACAGAAAATTTTGTTGCCATGTCCTCTTCCTC
>JAFXOO010000247.1 GCA_017528675.1 Oscillospiraceae bacterium
CGTGGGCGGAACTTCCTCGCCGATGCCGTTTTCCTTCAGGAATTCCTGCACTGCGGGAGAATCGCTGACAACCTTCACATCCGGGTTGACACTCGGAAGTGCACCTTCGCCATAGCCTACGGCAAATTCACCGAGTGTCTCAACACTTGCAGGGAGCTCGATATTGGTGAGCTTGTCTGTGCCTGCAAGTGCGTACTGGTCAACCTTGGTCACGGTCTCAGGAATGACAACGTTCTCAAGGGACTTGCAGTTGTACAGGCAGTGGTTGGACAGGGTGGTCATGCCCTCCGGGAACTGTACCTCCTCCAGGTTTCTGCAACCGGAGAATGTCCAGATACCGGTGGTATCCATTGTGCCATTGAACTTGGCGCTCTTGAGGCCGTCGCAGTTCATGAACACAAAGCCGCCCATTTTCTCAACCGAAGCCGGAATCTCGATGCTGCTCAGGGAATCGCAGTCATAGAATGCATAGTTGTTAATCTGCGTCAGATTCTCCGGCAGGGTGACATTGTCCAGCTTCGAGCAGCCATAGAAGGAATAGCCGCCGATGCTTGTCAGTGTGGACGGGAACTTCACGCTTTCGAGATTATCGCAGCCATAGAAAGTATGCTCACCGATACGGACAACGCCCTCCGGAATCTCGATACTTGTCAGGCTGGAGCAGAAGCTGAAGGCATTGTTGGACAGAATTGTCACACTCTTGGGGATGGTGATGGACTTCAGATTCGGGCAGGTCGCAAAGGTATTCATGCCGATCATGGTGAGGGACTCGGACAGCTTGCATTCCTCCAGGCGCAGGCAGTTCGAGAATACATCGTTATCCAGACGGGTCACGGTATCCGGAATATCTGCCTTGATGATGCCGGAATAGGAGAATGCACCAAGACCGATGGAGGTGACGGTGCTCGAAATCGAAACCGTTTCAAGCGACGGACACAGGTAGGCAAAGAACTGGCCGATGATCGGGAGTCCTTCGCTGAAGGTAATGGTCTTGAGGTTGGCACAGGCACTTGCGATGTTGTTGCCCTGGTAGGTGATGGTGCCGGGGATGGTCAGCTCCGTCAGACTGTCGCAGTGTGAGAAGCACTCGTTACCGAGGGAATAGCAGGTTTCCGGGATATGGATTTCCTTGAGGCTTGTACAGCTCAGGAACGCATCCTCGTTGATATATTCCACCTTCTCCATGCCGACAATTTCTTCCAGACCCGTGCAGTTGCTGAATGCATACGGGCCGAGCTTCTTGACAGTATCGGGAATGGTGACCTTCTTGACATTGGTCTTGCCGGCAAAAGCACCGCCGTAAATAACCTGTACCGGGAACGTCAGGCCGCTCTCGGAATCGGTAATCTCGCTCGGTACAACAACCTCCTCGACCTCGGTGTCCTCAAGTGTGATGATCTGCATAAAGCCGGCCTGTACATACTGGAATGTGAACATGCCGTCATCTGTCTTGTAGTACTTTTTCGGGTCCCAGCTTACCTTGCCGGCTGCCTTGGCAGAAATGGTGGTTTCCACGCCGGTCTGTGCGAGAATCGGTGCGCTCATGCCGCATACCATTGCAAGCGCAAGCAATCCGGCGGCAATTCTTCTGGTCTTCATAGTAGATCCTTCCTCTCTGTGTGTAAAAATGAAATCGTTTGCTGCCTTCTCTTTCCCCCGGAGAAGTTAGCAAATTTTGCCATATTCTTTTGCCCTCTCACAAAAGATATATACATTTTTATTATACAGTACTGTGCACGGATTTGTCAAGTAAGTACACAGAAAGTTCACATTCAGCGGTGTCAAAAAATAGCCGCCATTTTTATGCAAAAAGCACAAATCCACCCCTTTTGCAGAGGCGGATTTGTCTTTCTGTCATGTCGGGGCTGTGCTGTTACGGCTCATCGTAATAGGTCACGGTTTCCAGCACCTTCTCGCCCTCGATGTCATAGATATGCAGCGTTGCAACCGGGACGGCGGTCTCTGTCTTGTTGTACTCCTGCATCAGGCGGTTCATTTCGGCACCCGGATCGTCACCGAACACCTCGAACAGCTCCGTTTTCTTCACAAAAGTGTCATCGAGGATCCTGCCGTATTCGTCCTGCACATCCCCGAACCGGATGAGATCCGGAAGCTGGTCGTAATTGCTGCGGTCAAAGCGTATCGCACCGGCAGAGGCATAGGTCTCGCCGTGGCTGTTCGTGCCCCAGGCCATCCACAGTGCTGGAACATCGTCCGGGTGCTCGGTCGGCTCGGGTGCAGTCCATTCCGTGCGTCCGGCAAGGGCATCGGGCACGGGGGCAGCATCCTCGTCAAATGCGATCTGCTCCACACGCATCCAATCCACCAGTGTACCGCTGCTGTCACGCATTTCACGGTAGAGCACACAGCCGGTCGCCTTGTCCACATACATCCGATACGTTACATCCTGCTGCGATATTTCACCTTCAAGCACCACGCAGTCCCGGTCGAGATAAGCGGTATCGCCGGTGATGTCCCAGTCCGAGATAAACAGGAGATTGTACAAATCTTCGAGCGGGTTGATGCAGTCATCCGCTGCAAACGCATTTGCGGCTGATCTTACCCGAACATACGGAGACGAGCTCTGTTCCTCCCCGGCACGGAGCCGTGCGGAAAAATCGAGCGCTTCCTGCGGATCGACCGGCCCTTCGTCAGCATCCCTGGCGATACCGGTTTCCGGCTGATAACATGCGCCCTGCTCGGTGTCCGAGAGGAGATAAACCTTGTCATCCTTGGCATATCTGCGCAGGCCGCCGTTTTCGTCATAAAACGCCAGAGCCTCAAATTCCGGCGCTGCGCCCTGCAAAACATCCTCCGCAGGCTGGGTGAGCGAACCGCGGACGGTTTTGGTGTAGGATTCCCACGCATCCAGATCCACCTCAAATGTCACAACACCGCCGCCGTTGACCATGGCGGTTTCGTTCCGGACAAACTCGCCGGAGACCTTGCGGTAGAAATCCACGGTGTTGAGCATCTTACCCAGCACGCCCATCTTGTCGGTCATGTCGTAGTCGATGGGGGCGGATGCGGCGGGGGCTTCGGTCGGCGATTCGGTCAGTTCTGCGGCGGATGCCTGTTCTGTGGCAGGCTCGCTCACCTGGGAAGCCGGATCAAGCCTGGGAACGGCATTGTGTTGTCTGAGATACAGCGCTCCGGCGGCTGTTCCGGCGATCACAAGGCTCGCTGCCACGGCGCTGAATGCTGTGCCGAAGCTGCGGCGGACGGGCTTAGCCGGGACGGCTTCCTCCGCTTCCGGGATGAAGCCGGCGGAATTGGAGCGGCGCAGGACGGCCTTTTGCAGCCGTTTCCTGGTCTGTTCATCGGTCATAGGGGTCAGCGATGCGATGCGCTCGATCCCGGCTTCATCGGCATGCTGCAAAATCTTGCGAAGCTGGTTCTTTTTCATACACTCTCCTCCTCTTACAGGGTGATGTCCAGGTCGTGGAGCATCGTGCGCAGCCGTTTCACGGCTCGATGCAGACGGGTGCGGACGGTCACGGGGTTCATGTGCAGTGTGCGGGCGATCTCTGCGGCGCTGTGTCCGAGGTAATAGCGCTGGAGGATCAGGCTGCTGTCAGGCTGGCCGAGCGATTCGATGCAGTCGAGCACCTGCTTTGTCAGGGCCCGCTGCTCCGCTCCGGCGGCGACATCCTGCGCATCGGCGAGCTCTCCGAAGCCGTCACTGTCGATGGATACTGTCCGCCTTGCGCCCAGCGTCCGGCAGAGATTGAGCGCCCGGTTTTTGGCGGTTGACGCAAGATAGGCCTTGAGCGTCCCTTCCCGGATGGCCGGAAAGTGCTCCATCACCTGTGCAAACACATCCACCACGCATTCCTCGATGTCCTCGCTTGTGCCGTATCTGCGCACATAGCGGAACACGATGGCATAGACATAATTGTAGTACTCCTCAAAAAGCGTCGTGCAGCCCTGCTCACGGTCTTGCCGCATGATGCTGCGGATCTGCTGTTCGGTCAAATGGATCCCTCCTTTGCGGGAAAGCGCTTTCATAAACCTAAGACACAGGAAACGGGGAAAGTGTTGCAGGTGACAAGAAAAG
>JAFXOO010000248.1 GCA_017528675.1 Oscillospiraceae bacterium
ACAGGCTCGGTACTTGTTCCCTCGGAGAATGCTGAGGCGGTGCGTGTGGCGTATGACCTGTATCAGCACCCTGAGAATTCTCTGACCGATATTATCCGCTACATGACGGAGAACGGTATCAATGCTTCAAGACCGACACCACGCACGAAAACAGGCATTTCAAATCTTGACAGGTCGCACCTGAGCCGTATCCTTGAAAATCCTCTGTATGTTCGTGCGGACAAAGAGGTCTACCGCTATTTTCTTTTCAAAGGATATGAAATGCTTGATGAGATCGAAGCCTATGACGGTATTCACGGCTTGTTCGTTCACGCCGGGCTTGATGATACACATTTTGTCAAGGTTGCCTACCATGAGGAACTTGTGCCTGCGGAAACGTAGCTGAGAGTTCAGGACAAGAAAAGTCATAATCAGAAAATCAACAACAACGGTGTCGCACTCAACTCATGGCTTGTGGGATTGATGAAGTGCGGTAACTGCGGATATGCTATGCACATCAATCACAGCACTAACAAGCAAGGCAGAACATATCGTTATTTTTACGATTACGGAAGAAAAACTATGACAGGGTGAGCAAACTCCACGAACAGAAATCGGAGCTTGATAAAAAAATGCAGACCATGTGCCGTAAGCGTAAAGCGATCGACACAAAGCCTTTGGAAGAACCTATGAAGCAGTGGGATAGGCTGACAGTGCAGGAGAAGCACGATATAGCGGCAGCGATGATAGATGTCGTGCTTATATCCGATGAAACGGGTATTGAGGTGAAATTCAGCATTTAAAAAGTGCGGAATTTCGGTATTTTTTAGTGTTGATAAGGCGATGCGTAGGGCGTCCCCTTCGCAACGCATCCCCATCACAATTCGCTGCTCTTCCGGTGTCAATGTCAAATCGGACACTTCCGCCTTTGTTCCTCCATGAAAAACATGTTCAGCAATCGTAGCATGTTTCTGTCTGGCTGTTTCTTCCTCTGCATGCTCTCCCTTCGTTTTCTTGACTTCATGAGGGAGCGGAACGGGGTAATAAGAGAGGGTATCCGGATATGCATGGTAATGCGCCATGATAAGCGTTGGTAGCTCAGAGAGAATTACTGGTAACATGGAAGGATCATCGAGGTGGATCTCGTCAATGTAGAAGTGGTTTATTCCGGATTTCGTTCGGTTAATACTCAGAGGGCCGTTGTTCTGCAACAGTGCCGATATGATGTAGCCCAGATCGGCATCGAGGTCGTCACAGATCAGATTCATATCGCGATCCCGATCTTCCACATCTATCATCATCAGATCGATGATCGTCCGACCAAGTACCAGAAAACCGCTGATGATTCTCCTTTACAAATGAAAAATGCTTCACATCACATAGTCATTGATCAATAATTGACAAACAAAAATAGCTGTACAATGATGTACAGCTATGGCTTCTTACTATAAAATGTATATATAGAAACATAACCGAATGCAGAGGCGTGCCACAGAAAGTTGTCCGCTATTTGTCCGCTAAGGACTCAAAAACATAGAAAAAGCCAGCAAAAGCAGGTTCCTGCAACTTATCGCTAATCGGCTATATTTTGGAATAAACGAGAATACGCATTAGGACACTATGAGGGCACTATTCTGAAAATCATGCCTGTTTTGGCTCCTGACTGCTCCGGGTGATGTGGTTTCCGGAAAGGAGCGTGTCAGGTACCTGAGCCGCCGGCACTGGAAAAAGGATTTGCGCACAAGCGGTTTTCCGGATAGGGGGCCATTTTGAAATGGCTTTTTTTGCCTGGGTGTTGCAGATTGTTTTCTCTCTATGTGAATTCTTATCAAAATAATTAAAATGCTTGACAAATTCAGAAAAATATGTATAATATAAAATAGAAGGATATGCGTTTGCACAGGAGCTGCTCTCTGAAAATGGGGTTCCATACGAATGCTTAGGGCAACACTGCATCAGCAGTTCCATCGGTGTTACCTTAATAATAGAAAGTGCATCTGTGCACGCATTTATCAGGTTGTTGCAGTAGCTCAAAGAGAAATCAGTATCAGAAACGGAGTTGATGGTTATGAAAAAGATCAAATCCTTACTGGCTGCGGTGATGATGCTTGCCGCCATGCCTGCCGTGCTTCCGGCGATGGATGCTTCTGCGGCCGCAAAGTATGACGGTGTGTATGTCATCCGCAATGTCGGCAGCGGCAAGTACCTCAGTGTCAATATCAACAGCAGCAGTGTGCCCGGTGCGAATATTCACCAGCAGAGTGCCGATGCGGCCGTTACTTATGACACCTGGCGGGTTGAGGGAGATGCGGATGGCAATTACCGCATCTATTCCATGATCGACAGCAGGAACGGACTTGCGGAGGACAACGGAAACATTGTCCTTGGTGATGCCGCAAAACTCAGGCTTGAAGCAAATGCGGACGGCAGCTTCCGGCTTGTGACCGCTGATGACAAGGCGGTCGAGGTTCAGGATGCTTCCAAGGAGGATGGCGCCAATGTCCAGACCTGGGAGCAGAACGGTGTGAACTGCCAGGACTGGGAGTTCATTCCGGTAGAGTTTCAGGCAGACGGCACGGAGACAAAGTGCATTGCCATGAGTCCGGCGGACTATCTCCCCGGTGACCTGAACGGTGACGGCGTAGTCGATGTATTTGATCTGGCACTTGGTAAGCGTGCGCTGCTGGCAGCGCAGGACAACGCAGCACTCGATGTCAATGCAGACGGCACCTGCGATGTGCTCGATCTTGTCAGCGTGACAAAATTCCTGCACACCGGCAAGGCTGGCTTCAAAATGCGCCAGCAGGCTGCAATGCCACGCATCTATGCAGCCGTGGACGGTGAATTTGAGAAGGCATATGTGGAGACAGAACACCCCGGCTTTACAAGCGAGGCATATCTCAACCTTTATAATGAGACCGGTTCCGATGTGACATTGTACGCCAAAGCACCGAAGAACGGCGTTTATGCGCTGACTGTGCACCAGGCGAACGGCGGCACGGCTGACCGCAGCATGCGGCTCGATATCAGCGGCGCACTCGGCTATTATACAATCACCGGTGCTCCCACCGGAAGCTGGGATACCTGGACGGAGGAAACGATCTATGTCCGGCTGCAAGCGGGTGTCAATAAGCTGAAATTCACCTCCCTGACAGCAGACGGTGCCTCCAATCTCGATACGATTACCATTGCCGACACTGACCATGATGCTTCCCCCGTCACGCCGTATGACCCGATCAAGGGCGTTCCGGTACGGATGAACAAGAATGTCTGGGGTGAAGGCATCCAGATGGAATACCTCAGCCGTGGTCTGACGGCTGCCAATAACGGCAGCGGCATGCAGCTAAGCTGGCGCATCCTGGCAACCGATGCCGATAACACGAGCTTCAAGCTCTACAAGAACGGCACGCTCCTCAAGGAGATCCCTGCCGGCAGCGCATCCAACTACTTCGATCAGGGCGGTACGGCAACCGATACCTACACCATCGACACCTATGTCGGCACGACCTACACCGAAAAGGGCAGCCCTGCACTGGTGTTCGGCACGAAGAACTCCGGACAGTCCGGTGCGTACTTCGACATTGCCACCAGAAAGCCCGCAGACCAGACCATGCCGGACGGTTCGACCTGCACCTATACCGAGAACGACTGCTCCGTGGGCGATATCGACGGCGACGGCCAGTACGAGATCTTCGTGAAGTGGGATCCCTCCAATTCGCAGGACAACTCCAAGGGCGGCTATACCGGCACTGTCTTCATCGACTGCTACCGTCTGGACGGCACCCTCGTATGGCGTGTGGATCTTGGCAGGAATATCCGTGCCGGTGCGCATTATACGCAGTTTATGGTCTATGACTTCGACAGCGACGGCAAGGCGGAGATGATCTGCAAGACCGCTGACGGCGCCAAGGACGGCAAGGGCAATACCATCGGTGACGGCTCGAAGGATTACCGCAACTCGAACGGTACTGTTCTGGACGGTCCGGAGTACATCACGCTGTTTGACGGCCTGACCGGTGCGGCACTCGATACGCAGAAGTACACGCCTGAGCGTGGTGCGCAGGGCAAGAGCACCTGGGGCGACGACTACGGCAACCGCAGTGAGCGCTATACCGCATGTGTAGCCTATCTGGACGGTCAGCATGCGTCCGCTGTCTTCGGCAGAGGCTACTATACGAGACTTTCCGTGGCTGCATGGGATGTCGTGAACAGGAAGCTTTCCCAGAGATGGCTCTTTGATACCGGATTCAACAAATCTGTTGCCGGCTACGGTGACGGCAACCATCAGGAGCTGTCTGCTGATGTGGACGGTGACGGCAGACAGGAGATCGTATGCGGCTCCGCAGTCATTGATGACAACGGCAAATTGCTCTATACGACCGGCAATGCGCATGGTGATGCAATTCACATCGGTGATTTCGTGCCGGGTAATCCGGGTCTGGAGATCTTCCAGTGCCTGGAGGATGAGGTGAATCCGAACGGCAAGAGTGTCAACTTCGGCATAGAACTGCGTGATGCCAGAACCGGCAAGGCGCTCTTCCGTGAGACCGCCGGCGGCGATACCGGACGCTGCTTAGCAGACAATCTCATCGCCGGAAATGCCGGTGCGGAGATGATCGGTTCCCATAACAGCATCGTTTATGACTGCGTGACCAACAAGCCCGTGAAGAATGCCGACGGTACGGATATGACGTTTGCCAACATCACCAAGTGGGGGCAGAATTCTGTGGCCTACTGGACAGATGTGCTGGAGCGTGCAGTGCTCGACAGAACAATGCTTGACCAGTACGGCAAGGGCAGAGTCTTCACCGGTGACGGCGTGTCCTACAACAACTACACCAAGTCCAATGCCTGCCTGACCTGTGATCTGACGGGTGACTGGCGTGAGGAGCTGATCTTCCGCAAGTCGGACGGCGGTCTGCGTGTGTTCACGACGACCTTTGCAACGGAATACCCGGTTTACTCGCTGATGCACAATCCGCAGTACCGTGTACAGGTTGCTGCCCAGAACAACGGCTACAACCAGCCGCCGCATACGGACTACTTCCTCGGCACAGGCTATGCCCTGCCGGAAGCACCGACCGTATTTGACTACACGGCGGAGCACTGAGCGAACTCTGCATACAATGCGCCCCGGAGCGGACTGAAACGCTCCGGGGCGTTTTTTGAATACCTGTCTGCCGGAATGTCAACAGAGGCAGAGAAGGGAGCGATTTTGCGCTTGACGAACCCCTGCGTTTGTGCTATACTATAATATAGATTATTTTACCCTGAAGGAGGGATTCACTGTGAATACATCGCAAGATACCTCGCACTACGCACAGTGTGCTACGCTGATGCAAAAATACAAGCACAGGCATTTCTGGAGGCTGATTCTGTCTGCTATCGTTCTGTATGCCAATTTCTTTATTATGACGGTTGTCTGGTGCCGGAATGATCCCACTGAATCCATCCGGTCTGCCGTCTATGTCACAGAAGGCAAGGCATCAGTCAACATAGGGTTCGGCGTATTTTCCATTATTTTTATTGCACTGAGCCTGATTGCAGGTATCATCATCTTTAAAAAAGTCAATTCCAACAAAGTACGCTTTGGCTATGTGATCGCTGTGCTGGCGGTGGAAATGATAATGACCGTTGTCAATTCCTATCAGACCATGAAGCGCAACGCCTCTCTGCCGCATATGGAGGGCGGCGGTGTCGATCATCTTGCCTTCGGCATGGGCATTCTGGCGCTGCTGTTCTCACTTGGCACGCTGGCGCTCGCTTTTTTCGGTACCCAGGAGCGCACAAAGCTCTACATCTGCCTGCTGGTCGAGATTGTTCTGGCGGTGCTGGCGGGATGCTATCATTGGGTATTCGGCGGAGTACTGCTGCTGATGTTTTTGCTGGCCATCCCGGAATATAAGAAAATGCCCTGGATTATGAAGCAGCCGGGTTATCCCTATTTTAATGAGCGCTTTGAGGAGCAGCGGCGGCATGCCGAGTATCAGCCCGATCACCAGCTTGACGGCAAGCGAACCGGCTCCATGCTCGATATGGACGGCAATCCGGTAGAGATGCCCGCAGCGTACTCCCAGCCCTCGGCCGAACAGCCGACCGCTGCCTACACCATGCATATGGGGAATGCGCCGGACGAAATGCCCGGAATTGACGACATTCTCGAAGCAGCCGCCGAACCGGAACCGCTTCCGGAGCCGGAGCTTCCGAGGGCGGAGGACATTGCACTCCCGGAGTGGAATGTGCCGGATCCCACACTCAATACCGCCGGCATACTCTCCTCCATCCCGGATCCGGGCACTGTGCCGGATCTGCCTACGGTACCCGATGTGCCGAAACTCTAACAGAAAGCTTGTGATGATGCATGTTTACGATTACCAACAGCATCGGCCTGTTCGGGATGAATGCGTTCCCCGTCACCATTGAGGCAGAGGTCTCGAAAGGTCACAGTCAGTTTGATATCAGCGGCCTGCCGGATATCGGCATCAAGGAGAGCCGTGACCGTGTCCGCAGTGCCCTGGAGGCCATGCGGATCGGATTTCCCAAGGGGCGGGTGCTGCTCAATCTGGCACCTGCCGATGTCAAAAAGACCGGCAGCTCCTATGATCTTGCCATCTGTGTGGCACTTTTGCAGGCGATGGGCGCTCTGCCGGATACATTGCAGGACGCTGTCTTTATCGGTGAACTCGGCCTGCACGGAATGCTCCACGGCATCCGTGGTGTGCTGTCCATGACGATGCTTGCCCGCAGCAGCGGCTTCCGGCGCATCTTTGTCCCTGCCGACAATGTCCGTGAGGCATCCGTGATTGACGGTATCGAGGTCTATGGCATTGAGAGCGTGAATGCGCTCGCCGGTCATCTGCTCGGACAGCAGCCGCTTTCCCCCGCAAAGCCGTATGAGCCGGACAATGTGCACCGGCCTGAGCATATCATCGACATGGCGGATGTCCGTGGTCAGGTCAAGGCAAGAGCCGGCATGGAACTCGCCGCCGCCGGCGGCCATAATATTCTGCTTATCGGGGCACCCGGCTCCGGTAAAAGCATGCTGGCGAACCGGCTGTCCACCATCCTGCCGGAAATGTCCCGTGCGGAAATCCTGGAAACCACCAATGTCTATTCCGTTGCCGGACTCCTCAACAAAAATGACCCGCTCATCACCGAGCGACCCTTCCGGGCGCCGCATCACACGGTGTCACCTGCGGGACTCATCGGCGGCGGCTCCATCCCGACACCGGGCGAGATCTCGCTGGCGCACAACGGCGTGCTGTTCCTCGATGAGCTGGCAGAATTCGGCCGCAGCACGCTCGAAATACTCCGCCAGCCGCTCGAAACGCATGAGGTCACGATCTCCCGTGCAGCCGGCACAGCCGTGTATCCGTGCAGCATTATGCTTGTGGGGGCGACAAATCCCTGTCCCTGCGGCTATTATGGCGCCCCGAACAAGAAATGTACCTGCTCGCAGAAGCAGGTCACGGCTTATATGAACCGCCTGTCCGGGCCGCTGCTTGACCGGTTTGATATGTGCATTGATGTCGATCCGGTGCCGTTTGACGACCTCGCCTCCAAGGAAAAGGTGGAAAGCTCCGCTGAGATCCGGGAACGTGTGGAGGCTGCCCGTTTGCGGCAGAATGAGCGCTTCCGTGGCACGGAGATCTATTGCAATGCGATGATTCCCGACCATATGCTGCGGGATTTCTGCCGGATGGACGAGCCTGCTGAGGTACTTCTGCGGCAGGTACATGACCGCTACGGTCTGAGTGCAAGAGCCTTTTCCCGGCTGCAACGTCTGGCGCTGACAGCGTCCGATCTGAACGGGAGCGATCATATCACCCGGAAGGATATCGCCGTTGCAACGCAGTTCCGGGGAATCACAAGCAAATATCTGGGCAGGGCAGGCTCTGTCCCGCTTCCCCAGAGCAACGCCTGAAAGGAAGGGCTATGAAAGAATTCTTTGAAAAAGTCCGGAAATACATCCAGGCATCTGACACCAGCCTGCTCCTTGCCGTGATTGCCTGCTCGGCAATTAGCTGTATCATGCTGTTCAGCATTGCCTCCAATGAGCTGGAAAGCCGCTGCGACATGAGTACCTTCCGCACGCAGATCGTTGCAAGCTGCCTGGGACTGGCAATGGTCGCTGTACTCAGTGCCATTGATTATAACAGGTATATCCGTCTGTGGTTCATTTATGCGCCGTTTGCGGTCATCATGACGCTTCTGACATTCACGCCGCTCGGCTACAGCAGAGGCGGTGCAGATGACCGTGCGTGGCTTGAACTCGGACCGTTCTATTTGCAGCCCTCTGAGCTGCTCAAGCTGGCATTCATCCTGACCTTTGCCTATCATCTTGCCAAGGATGAGGAGCAGATGAACAAATTCACGCATATGCTGCTGCTGTGTCTGCACGGACTGGTGCCCATCGGCATTGTAGCATTGCAGGGTGACTATGGCACGGCGATTGTGTTTGCAGTCATCTTCATGGCAGAGCTGCTCAGCTCGAAAATTGCGCTGCGGTACATCATCGCTGCGGCGGTACTGATCCCGACCGCCTGCGTGGTGGCGTGGAATTTCCTGCTGCAAGACACCCACAAGAACCGTATCCTCGTGCTCATCCATCCCGGCACTGATCCGGAAAACCTTGAGTATCAGCAGGACAGAGCGCTGTCAGCCCTTGCCAACGGCGGTACCTTCGGCGCAGGACTTCTTGACGGAGAGTATGTCCGTGTGCCGGAGATGCACAACGACTTCATCTATTCCTATGTGGGGCAGGTCTGGGGCATCATCGGCTCACTGCTGGTGCTCGGACTGCTCGTGTTTATCTGCATGAAAGTGCTCATCGACTGCGTCAATTCCAAGAATTTGCAGGGAAAATTCATCTGCATCGGCACCTTTGGCATGCTCTTTGCGCACACCTTCATGAACATCGGCATGGTGCTCAAGACAATGCCGGTTATCGGCGTGCCTCTGCCGTTCATGAGCGCCGGAGGTACCGCTGTTGTGTGCATGTACACGGCAATCGGCCTGGTCAACAGCACCCGCTGCCATAATGTCCGCAAATATCGTATATTCTATAATGCTGAACCGGATTAACCCCACGAAAGGAGTCACATGCTCAAAAAATACTGGCACCTGCTCTTTCCCGTCCTGATGCTGGCGCTCATGGTCTTTATATTCTGCATGTCCGCCCAGCCGGCGGATGACAGTTCACTCTCCAGCAGACATTTCACAACCTTTGCGGCACGGCATCTGCTGACGAATTTCCGGGAATTCGATGCACTGACGCAGGAGCAGATCATTGAAGGCCTGAGCTTTATCATCCGGAAGACAGCGCATTTTACCGAATACGCCATGCTCGGCTTTCTTGGATACCTCTGGCTGCACCGCATAAGGGCAGGCGGACTGATTGCCATGGGGGCAGCCGTGTGTTATGCTGTCACGGACGAGATCCACCAGAATTTCATTCCCGGACGTTCCTGTGAGCTGCGGGATGTGCTGGTAGATTCCTCCGGTGCACTGTGCGGCGTGATCGCCGCTTTTGCGCTCCTGTCTGTGCTCCACTGCCTCACGCACAAGGACGTTCAGCAGTGGGGAAAGTGGAGCTGATTCCAAATATTACCAGAAATATTACAAATTTGCTTCTGTTTTGCTGCATTTCGCACGAAATGGAAGCTGTTTTTTTGTGCATTACGTCTTTTTTGGTGTTACCAATTTGACATTTTTGAAATTATGTGCTATAATAGTCAAAGTACCAGAGGGAAATGTCTGGAAATGACAGAATTCCTCTCCGACCGGCAGTGTCCGTTATGACCTGCCTGAGCTCCGGCGAAAAGCTGCTGCTGCTGTCCGGTGCATTCTTCTGCCGAGGGAATGCCGGGGACTTCAGTAAGCGCCACCGCCGAATGGAACCCGCAAAGCGGGTGCTCCGGAAGATCTGAATCAATCCGGATCTGCGGAGTTGTATTAGGAGGATGATTTATGAGTAAACGACTGACAGTGATTCTGGCAGCAGCCTGCACTGCATTGCTGTGCCAAGGAATTGTCACGCCGCAGACGAACATGACTGCCATCACCGCAAAAGCAGCAGAGGAAGGATCCTGCGGCAGCAGCCTGACCTGGAGCTATGACGGGGGCAGCACACTTACCATCAGCGGAACAGGCGATATGACAGATTTCGCCAATGCTTCTGAAACACCTTGGTATGATATCCGCAGCAGCATCGAGCATGTTGTATTTGAGGAGGGTGTGACCTCCGTCGGCAGCAATGCATTCCGCTTCTGTGTCTATCTCCAGGATGTCAGCCTGCCTGAGGGCGTTACGGACATTGGTGATTCTGCTTTCTATAGCTGCGGGCTGAACCAGATCAATTTCCCGAGCACGCTTCAGGAAATCGGTAACTATGCTTTTGCAGATACCAAGATCACAGAACTGACACTCCCGCAGGGCTTAACCGTCATCGGTGACAACGCATTCTATGCATGCAGCGCACTTCAGGAAGCGGTGATTCCGGAATCGACCGATGAGATCGGCCCCGGCGCATTCTTCCAGTGCGAGGCACTCGAAAAGCTCACAATCCTGAATATTGACTGCTGGATCGGCAGAGGTGATGAGACAGGCACAACCCTCAGCACCGAGACGCTGATCGGCTATCCCGGTTCCACGGCAGAGAAATATGCTGCCATGTTCGGCATCTGCTTCCAGAGCCTGTATGAGACGGTTCTGGAACCCGGCGACATCAACGGCGACACCATCGTCAATGCCAGCGATGCTGCACAGGTGCTCATTGCTGCCGCCATCATCGGCTCCGGAGATGATTCCGGTCTGACACTGGCGCAGACTGCTGCGGCAGACTTCAACGGCGACGGCATCGTCAATGCTTCAGACGCTACCGCAATTCTTTGCTTTGCAGCCAATGCAGGCGTAGGTTCTGCACCGGGCTCCAAGGTCGGTAATGCACCGTCTGCAATTGCAAATCTGAACGTTTCCAAGATTTCGGTTTCCTGCCTGAAGGTGACATGGGACGCCGCAGAGGGCAGAACCTACAATGTCCGCTGTGAATCGACGGATCCGAATTATGCCTACGCTAATATGATCTACTACGAGAAGAAGTCCGAAGGCCTTTGCTATGTCACCGGCCTGCGAGAGAATTCCGAGTACGAGATCACGGTAGAAGCTGCCGATGACAGTAAGATTTCCGGCAAGATGACCGGCCGTACAGAGGCGGTTGAGGTGCTGAATGAATACCCGTACGAAGACGGCTGGACAAATTGCTTCGCTTACGAGCCGGCAAGCGGCCTGAAGCGTGATCCTGCCTACAGTGCGATCCTGGGCTGCTCGGTGGATGTCATCACCGGCACCGGCGTGATGCGTGATCCCTATGGCGATTACTGCTGCGCAATGGGTCTGTTCTATGGACGCTGCGGCGACCGCTTCCTCGTGGAGCTGGAAAACGGTACCCAGTTCACCACCAAGATCTGCGACAGCAAGGGCAACGGTTCTGACGGTGAAGGCCGCTACCACAGATTCGGCGGCACCGGCAAGTGCATCATCGAGTTCATTTACAAGGACGGATGCCTGCCTTCTTACCCGGCCAATATGGGAAGCTACGGCGGCAAGAACTGGAGCGGCCTGGATCTGAGTGACAACATCAAGTCAATTAAAAAGATCAGCTTCGGTGAACCGGTCGAGTATTGATCCTGCATAGCAAATTACCGCACAAAAGCTTTACAGCCTTTGTGCGGTTTTGGTCTACCTAAGGCAGCACCGCACAAAGCCCGCCTGACGGCTTGGCGGCGCATCTGCTTGCATCTTTTCCGTCATCTTGCACAGAAATTCCTTGCTGGGCGCCAGCCCAGCGGCGTCATTTCTATACAATCTGACGAAAAATCTGGCTGCA
>JAFXOO010000249.1 GCA_017528675.1 Oscillospiraceae bacterium
AGGTATTCAATCGTCATACGCCTGTCCTGCAACCGGTGCACACGCTGGATTTCAAACAGAGCCGTATTGCGGGCACATTCCGCCGCTGCGCCGGCAAGCTCGTCATGACGGATGCAGGATCCGAGTCCCTGCGGCAGCGGCCTTCGATAAGGCGAATGGCCAAGCTGTAGAAATGCACGCTCTGTTTCGAGATGCCGCTGGCGCCAGCATTCAGCGTATTTGCCGCAGCCGGCACACATTCTCTGTCGGAGCTGCTCAGCGATGCTCTCCGGTTCAGGCAAAGCAAGCCGCTGCATGACGGTCTCTGTTTCCGCTTCGAGCTCGTGCAGCATACCGCCGAGAAAGCTGTCATGCAGCGTTCCACGGGAAAGCACCGGGGGCTCCTCCGGGGAAATAAAGCGGAACAGCTCCACATGAGAACATAGCCCATACAGTGTGCACGCAACAATCAGCTCCACTGCAACTCTTGCCAGCTCCATACTGCTGTCAAGCACTGCGCTGCTCAATCCCTCCATCAGGAAAAATGCAGGAATAAACAGCGCATTCGGAAGTCCGGAGAGGTAGCCCATCAGCATGGCAGTAACCGGAAGAAACAGCACCGGCATTCCAAGCTTCACACTGCAAAGCGCTACTCCGCAGGAAGTCAGTGCCCCGCAGAGCGTTCCGCCATGCTGCCTGAGCTGCTTGGAACAGAGCAGCGTGAAGGCTGTCCCGACTGCCCTGCCAAGATTCCCCACCTCAGTGTTGACGCCGCACAGCGCTGTAATACACAGGAGATAACAAATGGCGAAGGTAAAGCTTCTCCCCGCTTTCACAGGGATGCGCCGCCGCTCCCGCAGGCATTTTGCGGCATCGCTGAGAAAGTATGCCGCAATCCCCGTGAGCAGGGATTCGAGGATATACAGCGGCAGCCGCTTTTCCTGGGTCAGCATAAGATCCTCGACCACGCCTGCCGCAATACAACAGAATGCCGTCATGATGCTTAAGGTATGCGGCTGATTCACCTCACGGAACAGAATCCTGCAACATACAATTGCCACCAGACAGCAGAGCAGAAATTGCATACTCTCCGGCGTATCTGTCAGCATATACGCTGCAAGCGAACCGAACAGCACCGCAAAAGCATACAGCGGCGGACACACGCCCGCAAGTGCTGCCGCAAGCGGTGATGCCACGCCGCTGATTGTTCCGATGGACAAAACGAATCCGCCTCCTGCGGCGGTCAGGATCCGCAGAATTACTTTGACCGGCTCACTGCGGAAAAGATACCGGATTTTCTTCATTGCCATTCTCTCCTTTATCTGGTCATCACAGCATGACTGCCGTGTATTTATCATTATACCAGAAAAGGAATAGAGCTTTTGTCAAACGGCTGTGCAGTATCCGGTGTCTTTCTCAGTTGTCTGCGTTATTTCCTGCGAACAATCCGGTTTCCGGCAGGAAGCTATAGATGCAGAACTGCCTCCACACAGAGTCCAAGCGCCCCCGCAACAGAATCTCTCCCCCAGTTCCGCTCATCATAATGCTCTGCATCGGCAAGTGAATCTGCTGTAAACAGAAGTTCGCCCCAGAGAGCACCTCTGAACTGCGCACATGCAGCGAGGGCAGCGCACTCCATCTCAACCACAGAACAGCCTTCGGCTCTGCGGCACATGACAGCCTCTCTGGTTTCACGGAAAAAACCGTCCGTTGTCCATGTGACCACTTCGGAATACGGCAGATGCCGCTGTTCCAGAGCCTTCCGGATGGCGGCTCTTGCCTGCTCCGGGATAGCAATATACCGCTCCGGCGGGAGATAATGATAGGATGTCCCTTCGTCCCGAAGGGCTTTCCGTGGTATCAGAAACGCATTTTCCCGCATTGGTTCAAGGACACCGCAGGAGCCGCCCGTTATGATTTTCCGCACTCCGCACGCAATGAGGCAGTCAAGAATCATCGTTGCTGCCGGCGCACCGACAGGTGCTTCTGTCAGACAAATCTGCTGACCTTCTGCCTCAAGGACATAAAAAGGGTACGTCTTGGAAATCGACACAAACTCCGAGACCCTGACCGCATGATGCGCCTTTGCATATTGCTCCACCGCATCACCAAGAAAGGCAAAGACAGCCCGTTCCGGCAATTGCAGTCCATTCTGCTCATGGTTGGGCAAGAAAACCGCCGAGGGATCGGCATCATATTCGAGAATGGGAATCGGGTGATTCTGAAACGGCATATGCTATACTCCTCCCATCGGATACTGATGCAACGCTTCTGCAAGCGCTGCGAGAGACGCCATATCGAGCGACTCGATCCGGGCAGAAGGCAGAATACCGGCTTTGGAAAAGAT
>JAFXOO010000250.1 GCA_017528675.1 Oscillospiraceae bacterium
CAAGTCCCGTGAAATTGTCCTCCGCAGGCGGTGCCGGCTCCGGCTCCTGCACAGCAGGCGCAGCGGGCCTGATGGCATCCGCAGGGATGTTCCCGAATCCCGCAAGTCCCGTGAAATTGTCCTCCGCAGGCGGCTCCGACTCCGGCTCCTGCACAGCAGGCGCAGCAGGCCTGATGGCATCCGCAGGGATGTTACCGAATCCCGCAAGTCCCGTGAAACCGTCCTCCGCAGGCGGCTCCGGCTCCTGCACAGCAGGCGCAGGCTCCGGCGCTTCCGCCGGGGGCGCAGCGGGTCTGAGCATTTCCGGCGGAATCGTAAAACCGGCTAATCCAAAGAAATCATCCATGCTGCCCGCCTCCGTTCTTCTTGACACGGTAATCGAACTGTCCGAGATAGCCTTCCCGGTATACTCTCAGATAGGTGCTCCCGCTCCGGGAATCCAGGCAAGTCCGGCCGGCCGTCTTTCTTCCGCCGTACACTTCCACATGCACATCACCGCCGCTACAGCTCAGATACATCTCCGGGCTGTCCGCTGCCTTATACATGACCAGATCCGGAAATGTCCCGATCTGTGTAATTTGTTCCTCCCGGTAAAGCTTTGGCCGGAGACTGTACTGCTTCCCGTTGTAGGAATACCTGACGGTAATCTGCCAGCCTTCCTCCTGCTTTTCCCAGTCCAGTGCATAGAACGTTACAGAGCCCTCCGCCACCAGAGCTGAGAATTCCTGTGTAAACGGCGCCGTCAGGAGTCTTCCGCCATCTGCATCGTGATGCAGCAGAATCCCGTTGAGCGGGATCTTCCTGCCGCCGGTGTGTCCGGCATAAATGCCCGCATCCTCCGGAAGTGCCAGCAGTTTCTCCGAAAAGACCCGTATCGTGGCGGGAACGGCAGCACGCTGCTTCTGCACAGCCTGTTTATGATAGGCCTCCAGCAGAATTGCCGCATACGGCGCATTGTTGACCGTCAGATAGAATTTGAACAGTGCATGTGCTTCATTCCGGAGCATCTCATAGCTCATTTTATACAGGAGCTGCCCGTGAGAAGGCGTGAACAGCATGCTGTTCACATTGCCCATACCCGGCTCTGAGAGGCAGGCAAGCTTCAGCAGAGAACCGCACATCACAACTTGCAGATCACATCGTGCATCCTCCATCCAGAGCGTCTGCTCCGTCAGGAAATCATGCACAAGCTGCATCAGCCCGTTCCATTCCATGAACATGCCGTTGAACAGATGCAGCATGGTGTTCTGTACAGGCGGCTGTCTGAAAAACGGCGCATAGTTGGAGAAATCAAATTCACATGTCTGCACAATCTGCCCGATGGTTTCATTCACAGCGGCAAACCGGATTGCATTCTCCTGCGCAAAAAAGCCCGACAATTTCTGGAACAGTGCCGTTCTTGCATCACTTTTCCGGAATATCGACTCGAAATCCCGCAGGATGCTCTGCGCAGTACCGTTTCCCATTTTACGGCGGAGCTGCATCTGCTGAATGAGTGCACCCGTCATCTTTTCCGCAATCCTATGGTCAACTGACAGCGGCAGTTTTCTATGTGCAACAAACACGGCTTCCCGTTCCTTCCTGCGGAACAGGTGCATTTCCAGCGTGCCGTCCGGACGATCAGACACGATCAGCAGGTACGGCAGATTTGTCTGCACCAGCGCATAGCTTGCCTGCGCCGTCCAGCTTTCCGGGATTTCATCATTTCCGATGCAGAGCATCTTTTCATTCGTTGCCATTTCATCACCACTTTGCGATCATATTAGGAGCTTGCTGTATCCATGCCGGAGCCGCATCAGAATGTGCCTTTACAGGAAAACTCCATTTTCCCATAAAGCCGCATTCTCACCGATGCCCCTCCTCTCCCCGATACAGGGAGAGGAGGCGACCGGTTCAAATACGCCCTGGTCTGTGAAGCGGGCCGCCGGCTGCTGCGCCGGTGCGCACTTTAGGCAGCACCGCACAAAGCCCGCCTGACGGCTTGGCGGCGCATCTGCTTGCATCTTTTCCGTCATCTTGCACAGAAATTCCTTGCTGGGCGCCAGCCCAGCGGCGTCATTTCTATACAATCTGACGAAAAATCTGGCTGCA